>JAYTTL010000342.1:0-1058 GCA_043745325.1 Actinomycetes bacterium | reverse complement strand
TTCGTTAAATTTATTGCACTTGCATTGTTAACCAAAATGTCGATTCCACCAAAAGTATCCGCCGCCAATTTTACTGCCGCCTCAATCGCACTTTCATCGCGAAGATCGCATTGAATTGGAAGGGCTACGCCGCCAGCTGCATTAATCTCATCAGATGCCGTATAAATTGTTCCTGGCAATTTTGGATTTACCTGGGTCGTCTTAGCGGCAATGGCAACCGATGCGCCATCGGCTGCGGCACGCAAAGCGATAGCTAAACCGATACCGCGAGATCCCCCAGTAATAAAAATCCTTTTGCCCGCTAGTGTCATCGTGAACCTTTCTTGGCCATAAACTTCATGAAAGCCGCCATGGCCTCATCTGATTGCAAAGCAAGTGCGAAAATTTCAAACTCAGCCTTCATGACGGCGGCAACTGAATCATGATTACGCGCTTTCAAAAGTGCCTTTGTATTAATTATTGCCTGCGGTGGTTGTTCAGCAATAAGTTGTGCAATCTGCGTTGCACCCGCGAGAGGAAGCGAATTGATCTCTGCGATCAAGCCCATTTCTAAAGCCTGCGTTGCGTTAAATGATTCTCCCGTCATAAATATCTTCGCTGCCCTTTGATAGCCAACCAAGGCAGGAAATAAAAAAGTCGAACCCGCCTCTGGAACTAAACCTAATGATGCAAAAGGCATTGAGAATTTTGCAGTCTGCGATGCAACCACAACATCGCAGTGCAATAACATCGTTGTTCCGACTCCAATGGCATTACCTTTTACCGCTGCAATTAAAGGTTTGGGAAAGTTAAGGAGAGATGCTAAAAAAGTAGCAACGTCACTGGAGTCCGAAGTTGGAGGATTATCCATAAAATCCATGATGTCGTTACCGGCGGTGAAATGTTCACCCTCACTGGTGAGAACGAGTGCCCGAATACTAAAATCTCCCGCGGCATCATTGAGAGCACGTGCCAAATTCGCATACATTCCCCGAGTCAGAGCATTCATCTTTTCAATGCGATTAAAGGAAAGGTAGCGAATCCCACCTGAGGTAGTGTCTAAGATTTCATCCATCTGA
>JAYTTL010000341.1:0-1060 GCA_043745325.1 Actinomycetes bacterium | reverse complement strand
GGTGGATCTGGTGCTCGGCGATTGCGATTTCGGTCGCTCGCGTAAATACACCAGTATTTGCCCTGACGTCAGTGGGTGTTGTGGGATTAATTGTTTTTTTTTATCGAGAAAATGCGCCGTGGGGCAAAACCTTTATGTGGAGTTTAAAACTCTCATTATGGATTTTGATTATTAGAATTCTTACCGGTATCACGATAGGCGTACCCATTCCTGGAACGGTTCTATTTTCAACCCCCAGAATTCCTTTGCCGCATTGGATGCCAGGAATTCGAATCGGCGGAGATGTAACCCTTGAGCGTTTAACAACGGCGCTCTCTGAAGGCATCATTATCTGCGCCATCATTGTTATTTTTGCCGCCGCCACATCTCTGACGAGTCCTCATCGATTACTTCGAGTGCTTCCAGTCTTTGTTTATGAATTCGGCGTAAGCGTTGTTATCGCGACCTCGGTCCTGCCTCAATTGGTGACAAGTATTGGCAGAATTCGCCAAGCTCAGCGCTTTCGCGGTCAAGATATAAAAGGTTTAAAATCATATCGAAGAGTTGCTATTCCACTTCTTGAAGAGGTCTTAGCCCGTGCTTTAGACCTTGCCGCAGCGATGGATTCTCGCGGTTATGGCATGAATAGAAAACAAACGAGATATCGTCCAATTTCGTGGGCGTTGCGTGACAGCGCAATTGTTGTTTCGGGTCTACTTGTTATGGGGTTGTCATGATTAAATTTTCACACGTCTCACTCATCTATCCAAACTCCACAACTACAGTGATTGAAGACCTCAACCTTGAAATATCCGAAGGCGAACTCGTCCTTGTCATTGGTCCAACTGGATCTGGAAAATCATCACTTTTGCGCCTGATTAACGGTCTTGTTCCACACCACACGGGTGGCATCTTGGCAGGTGATATCTCTGTTCACGGCCTGTCGACCCGCATGGTGAAGCCAGGCGGGTTAGCACACCTCATCGGTATTGTGGGGCAAAATCCGCTCAACGGCTTTGTCGCCGATACCGTTGAAGAAGAGTTGGCATTTGCTATGGAAGCGTTGAATATGCCCAACGAA
>JAYTTL010000340.1:0-15064 GCA_043745325.1 Actinomycetes bacterium | reverse complement strand
GAGTTTTAGTTTGCTGGATTTAGAGTTATTTTGCCAGTTGTCTCACGAGCCAACATCGCCCGATGTGCAATCGCTGCCTGGCTCAAACCGAAACTCATGCCAACTTCTGGTTTTAGTTTTCCTTGCTTTACAAGTTCAAATAGTTCGGCAATGACATCATTTAATAATGTTTTACTCCCGAAACAGTGAGAGAGCCAAAACCCTGTAATTGTCTTTGAACCACCCATTAATGAGCCAGGATGAATGGGCGATGGTTGCACACGTGAGGCCATTCCATAAATAATCAAACGTCCAAAGGGTGCTAGGACTTCTAAACTTTGGTCAAAAGTCTTTCCGCCAACCATCTCCAAAACTAAGTCAACGGGTTTGCCACCATTTGCATCTAGGAGTGCGTCAGCAAGGTTGACTGCATTGGCATCGACAACTACATCCGCGCCGAGAGACGTTGCAAGTGCACGCTTTCCTTCAGTGGATGCCACTGCAATGACTTTTGCGCCCCACATTTTTGCGAGTTGAATTGCAATCGTACCTACTCCACCGGCTGCTGCATGAATAACAACTGTTTCGCCGGCTTTTACATGTCCGACCGTTTTTAAAATGTGCCATGCCGTTGAACCTTGCACCAACATGCATAGTGCTTGTGAATCACTCACGCCCTCTGGAATATCAATCAGTGCTTGCGAGTGCGCCAACGCTTTTTGTGCGTATCCCCCACTGGCAACTGGTGCTAATACTCGGCGCCTAGACGAAGTGGTGCCAACAACCTCGATTCCCGGAATCAGCGGGAGTTTTTGAGGTGAAAGGTAAGAGTTCTCAGTCTGATGCGTATCGGCGTAATTAATTCCGATGGCAGTCACATTAATGAGTTCGAGACCGGGGCTTTCAACTGGGTCTACAAGATCTACATACTCCATGGATTCTGGGCCGCCAAATGCGGTAATTTGAATTGCTTTCATCTTTATCCTGACCAGGTTTTCCTTTTCTCGAGAGTTGAGATTTTCGAAAGGTCATCTGGCTCTGGAAGGGGCAAAGCCTGGCAACGGAGTCGAATCTAAGGGAAATTTCACCAAATTTGAACGTTACTTTGATAACGAATTGGTCACTTTAACGCTCAATTCTTACCTCCGGATGGCAGCCCTTGTAATCAGATGTCGGCACAGGCACCATTAGCAAAGTAGCCCTTTATTGGAACAGGAGATTTTGATGAAAATTGCCACTTTGATTTCTGGCAAGCGAGTTGAAACGATTTCAGCGAGCGCTACCCTTCACGACTTAGTTAATGCTCTGAATGTTCACCACGTTGGGGCCCTAGTTGTATCCCCAGACGGGAAAAAAATTGATGGCATCGTTTCTGAGCGAGATGTTGTGCGAGTGATGCCAGGGAAGTTGGATGAATTAGCCAAAATGCACGTAAAAGATTTAATGACCTCTGACGTTGTGACTTGCTCCCCTGATTCTACAGTCGCTGAACTCATGACGATAATGACCGAGCGCCGGATTCGCCATATTCCAGTTGTTGATGAGTCAGGTATTTTACTTTCGATTGTTTCAATTGGGGATGTCGTGAAGGCTCATATCAATGATTTAGATACCGAGAGAAAAGCACTTACTGATTACGTTAACCAATAACTAATTCTCTTCTTAGACTGTAACTAATGGGTTGAGGACTGCTGGTGAATTCCTACACGAGCAAATTCTCCGGCACTTCGAACATCAAATCGCCGACGTAATATGGCAAACCGCAGTTGGCATCAACTCTCATTACGCAAGACTTAAAAATAGTTTTTGTAATTGGGCAGTTACGGCATCTGAGTTTGTTTTTCCCTCGATAATGCACTCTTTCAGACTGGCAGAAATCAAAGTAAATGCGGCGGTATTAACGGCTTTTGACACTGCAGACATTTGCGTCACAATCTCTTCGCAGCTTCTGCCCTCTTCGAGCATGCGTGCCACAGCACCCAACTGCCCTTGTGCTCGCTTTATTCTGTTAGTTATAGCCTCGATTGCTTGGGCATCCGATAGAATATGAGTAATTTTCTTAACTGCCATTAGCACGTACAGCGATCTTGTTCGGGAACGCCGGCAAGCGCCTCTTCAACGTGCAGGCCACAGCCCGTCCAACCCGCTTTTTGACAGACTTTACAGTTAATGCGTGAACACATTCTGGTCTCCCTCTTAGATATTGCGAAAGGTTAACATACCCCCTGGGGTATCGTCAAATCACTTAGAGCCGCCCGGCTTGGTGAACGCGTTGCAAGAACTCTTGAGTTTTTGGGTGCTGGGGGTTAAGTAATACTTCTTGAGCGGTGCCGCGTTCAAGAATATTTCCTGACTCTAAGAAACAGACTTCATCGGCCACTTGTGTGGCAAAGCCCATTTCATGGGTAGCTAGAACCATTGTCATTCCATCGTTTTTCAAATCTCGCACAATGCTTAAAACCTCATTAACGAGAACCGGATCCAGAGCAGAAGTAATCTCATCCAACAGAAGCAACCGAGGGTTACAAGCTAAAGAACGAATAATTGCTACTCGCTGCTGTTGCCCACCGCTTAAACGATCTGGGTATTGGTCGGCTTTATCCGATAAATCAAAACGCTTGAGAAGTTTTTCGGCGGCGTCAACCGCTTCTTGCTTACTCTTGCCCTGTACTTTTATAGGTGCCAAAGTAATATTTTCAAGTACCGTTTTATGGGGAAACAAGTTGAAGGATTGAAATACCATTCCAAGTTTACGGCGCACAACATCAACGTTGATGAGTGGATCTGAAATCTCTTCATCATCTAAAAATATTTGACCATCATCGATTGATTCGAGCAGATTAATACATCGCAGCAAAGTTGATTTTCCCGAACCCGACGCACCAATTAAAACTGTTGCAGTGTGCTCTGGCACTGAAAGGGAAAGCTGATTTAAAACTAACTCTGTATCAAATGATTTTCGAATATTTATGAGTTCTAAGACATTAGCCATCAGATAGCGCCTTCGGCATTTTGGGCATTTGTGCGCTGTCGAATTGCCCGATCGGTGTAGCGGGTCATTGGAATTGTAATGATGAGAAAAAGGATTGCCGCCACTACATATGGCGTGTAGTTAAAGGTTCGACTGGCATTTATCTGCGCCGCTCGAACGGCATCGGTAACACCAAGGATAGAGACCAAACCAGTATCTTTTAATAGCGAAACAAAGTCATTCAATAATGGTGGAACAACTCGCCGTATAGCTTGTGGCAAGACCACGTATCGCATTGTCTGCCCTGATGTCAGCCCAAGTGATCTTGCCGCTGCCCGCTGACTAGGGTGAATCGAAAGAATTCCGCTTCGAATTACTTCGGCAACATAGGCTGAATAAGTAAGCACAACAGCAACCGTGCCCAGAAAAATAACATTACTTGAAATGCCAGTAAGGCGCAGGGCTGGCACACCAAAGCCAACGAGTAAAATAATTAAAATAAGCGGAGCGCCACGAAAAATATCAACATAGGCAGTTGCAAGAAATCTAAATGGAGTCAGGGCCGGCGATTTTGTCGTGCGCATGAGTGCCAAGCCAAGGGCAATTACTCCAATGCAGGCACCGCCAATAAAAGTTAACTGCAGATTAATCCAAAGTCCAGCAAGAACAGTGGGGAAAACTTCACGACCATAATTGATGTCGAAGAAAGTTTTCTTAACAACCTCCCACCCCGGCGATGAAACCACTATTGCGCCAAGAGTTCCAATGACGAGAATCGACGAGATAGCTGCAACGAAGCCTTGTTTGCGACTAACGCTACGGCGAGCAGTCCTACGTTCAACTTCACGTGAGCTTGGCGACCAAGCCGAGTCAATTCGCTCGCTCATGGCCGCCAAACTACCGTGTTTAAGTCTTACTTTCTATTAAGGCTTTAATACTGGCGCACCAGCATCTGTTGATAGCCACTTTTGAGTAATCGCTGCCAAAGTTCCATCGGAGGTAATTGCATCGACTGCGGCAGCGACACATGATGTTAAGGGGCTGCCTTTTGACATCAATAGTCCAAATTGGTCTCCCGTACCAGTTGAAGGAAGTTGGCCAACAATTAATCCATCTTTCACTTCAACCCCTGAAAGATAAAAGGCAGTTGGAAGATCCACGACTAAACCGTCAATCTGACCATTCTTCAGAGCTGAAACGCCGGCCGCATTGTCATTAAATACTTGAGGCTTGATTCCAATCTGATTTTGAATTGCATCAAGTGAAGTGGTTCCGACGGCAGCGCCAAGTTTGGCATTCTTTAAATCAGCGATCGAAGTTTTACCTTCAATTTTGCTACCTTTAAATGAAACAATTGCTTGTGGTGCTGTGTAGTACGGAGATGAGAAATCAACGGCAGCTTTGCGTTCAGTTGTAATTGAGAACTGCTGCAAATTGAAATCGAAATTTTTCGCACCTGGGGTAACGGCGCTATCAAATGTGGTTCGAATCCAAACAACTTCATCATTTGTAAATCCGAGTTGTTTCGCTACAGCGTAAGCAACCGCCCCTTCAAAACCATTTCCAGTTTCTGGCTTATCATCGATAATCCATGGGAAGTAAGCAGGTTGACCCGTTGCGATGGTTAGTTTGCCAGAAGCAACCGTTGCAAGGTCGGCCTTGGCACACGATGCCGCCTTTTCAGAAGTCGCTGAATCGCTCTTGGAACATCCAGAAACAACAAGTGCAGTTGAAATAAGTACTACTGAAATTAAGCCAAAACGGTTCTTCACGGTTGCTCCTTTTTTCGTGGGTGCGGTGGATAAAAGAGATCTGGGCAAAGATTAGGGCATTACAAAGCCACCATCAACTGGCACGGTTACGCCAGATACATATGACGAGGCATCACTTACAAGCCATATCAGCGTTGAGGCCAACTCTTCAGGCCGTCCAACTCGCTGTGCTGCAGTTAATGCTCTAACCATCTCGATTGAATCTTCTGGCATTTGATCGGTCATCTCAGATGGGAAAAAGCCAGGCGCAAGCGCATTTACCCGGATTCCTTTTCGTGCAGTCCACTGCGCTGCAAGGTCACGGGTTAATCCAATCAAACCCGCTTTACTTGATGCATATGCCGCTTGTGGCAAACCTCCAGGGCGCATGCCAAGGATGCTTGAAATATTTACAATCGCTCCGCCGTTTTTTGCTGCTCTTGCAAAAGCTTGGGCCATCCAATATGCCCCCATTAAATTGACCTCAATCACATTACGAAATTGTTCAGGAGTTTCAGATGTTGCAGGCACTGCAGTTCCAACACCTGCGTTATTTACTAAAATATCGACTTTGCCAAAACGCTCGATGGCCAAGGCAATAAGAGCAGTGCATTCATCTGGATTAGTTACATCGGTTTTTAATGCGACAAAGTCTCTGCCTTCTGCTTCAACAAGTACACCGGTATCAGGTAATCGATCAATTCGTCGAGCACCTAAAACTAAGTCGGCTCCAGCTTGCGCCAAAGCTTGCGCAAATGCAACACCAAGTCCAGAAGATGCACCAGTGACTACTGCGACTTTGCCATCAAGTCGAAAAGTATCTAAAATATTCATTAAGTTCTCCCCTTTTTCGCGCGATGTGCGTACGGTACTACTATGGAGTTCAGCAATAGTTTAAAGGTCGAGGATTATCTCAATCGATTACGCGAATTTATGCAGCACCACATCCTTCCGGCAGAGTCGACCTATCATCAACAACGTTTGGCATTAAAGGAAAGCGGACATCAGCATGTTTTACCAGCAATCGTGGAGGTACTAAAAGAGTCAGCTAAAACTAAGGGCTTATGGAATCTATTTTTGCCTGATTCACATGAGCCTGCGCATGGTTTAAGTGTTACTGACTATGCGGTATTGGCCGAACTTACTGGGTGGTCTCCGGAAATAGCACCTGAAGCACTTAATTGTTCGGCCCCTGACACTGGAAATATGGAAGTCCTACATATGTTTGGCAATGACTACCAAAAAAGAGAGTGGTTAGAACCTTTACTCAGTGGTGAGATTCGCTCTGGTTTTGCAATGACCGAGCCCGATGTCGCATCAAGTGATGCCAGAAATATATCTACGTTGATTACTCGTGCTGGAAGTAATTTTGTAATTAATGGCCGCAAGTGGTGGACTACTGGAGCCATGGATCCACGGTGCAGGATTTTAATCGTTATGGGAGTTACTGATCCCGATGCGGACAGCTATCATCGCCAATCTATGGTTTTAGTTCCAATGGATACGCCTGGAGTAGAAATCATTCGTAACCTTTCAGTATTTGGATATGAAGATCAACACGGTCATGCCGAAATACTTTTTGACAATGTAACTGTTCCGCAAGGTAATTTAATTGGCGCACAAGGATCTGGTTTTGAAATTGCTCAAGCTCGTTTAGGGCCTGGGCGAGTACATCACTGTATGCGCGCAATCGGCATGGCTGAAAGAGCGCTTAGTTTGATGGTTTCTCGATCGCGTGAGCGAATGGCCTTTGGCAAAGAGCTATCACACCAAGGGGTTATTCAAGAGTGGATTGCTAACGCCCGAATCGATATTGAACAGGCGCGACTGCTAGTTCTTAAAACAGCGTGGCTGATCGACACTGTCGGTGCGAAAGCGGCGCGAAAGGAAATTGCCGCAATAAAAGTTATAGTGCCTCGAATGGCCGAGAGAATTATCGATCATGCGATTCAAACCCATGGTGGTGCTGGTGTGAGTCAAGATACTCCATTGGCTGCAATGTATGCCGGAATTCGAACGCTTCGCATTGTCGATGGCCCTGATGAAGTGCATATTCGAGACATTGCACGGTTCGAACTGAAAAGCAATCATATTTTTTAATTATGAGTTCAGATCTAGGAGATGTGCGGACAGAAGACTCTTTTGACGTCAATGCCGTCCATACTTGGTTAATAAAGAACTCCAATGTTCCCTCAGATCTGCCTAAAGTCCAACAATTTGTTTCAGGAGCGTCAAACCTCACTTATTTACTTACATTTGAAGATCAAGAGATTATTCTTAGACGGCCACCCGTTGGAACAAAAGCCGTTTCGGCACACGACATGAAGCGCGAATTTTTGATTCAAAAAACTCTCCTTCACGATTTTCCACTTGTTCCAAAAGTAATGGCGCTCTGCGAAGATCACTCCGTTATTGGATCTGATTTTTACGTCATGCACCGGGTTGAAGGTGTGATTCTCCGTCGCGATTTACCGAAAGATTTATCTTTAAGCGTCCTAGAGGTTACCCTCATTGGAAATTTAGTAATCGATGGTTTGGTTTCACTTCATCATGTTGATCCAGTCTCGCTGGCCCAACTGAGTAAAGGCCCAGGCTATGTTGGCCGACAAGTAGAGGGCTGGTCACGCAGATATCGGGCGGCGCGGACTCCCGATGTCGCAGATGCCGAAGTTTTGATGAGTTGGATACATCAACATCAACCTCAGGATGTTGCAGCGTGCGTGATTCACGGTGATTGGAGATTAGATAACTTAGTTTTTGATTTAGAGGAAACTCCAAAACTTGTTGGGGCTCTAGATTGGGAGTTGGCAACAATTGGTGATCCATTAATGGATTTGGGTTCGTCGATGGCTTATTGGATTGATCGCACAGATGATGCCGCCTTTGCACACTTGCGTCGGCAACCCAGCCATTTAATGGGTATGCCAACACGTAAAGAATTTATCGAAAGTTATCTTGAAAAATCAGAGTGGGGATGTGATGACTTTACTTTCTACGAAGTCTTTGGCCTTTTCAGATTAAGCGTTATTCTGCAACAGATTTGGGCGAGGCATTTTGCCGGACAAACTACTAACCCTGCCTTTGCTGGATTTGGCAGTGGCGTAAACCTTATGATTGATCGAGCGATGAGGATGATCTAATGCGGGCAGGACGAATAAAGATAAGTACAAGAGAGTTTAAAGTCGTAGATCATCCAGTTCCAGATCCAGGCCCTCTCCAAGTTCGCATTAAAGTTAAAGCTTGCGGTGTTTGCCTCTCCGATGTTCACTTACTTGATTCGACACTCTCTCCGGGCTATTTAGAGGTTGATGAAGTAACGATGGGCCACGAAGTGGCTGGAGTAATTGATGGCTTAGGTGAAGGGGTCTCCGCCTGGAAAATCGGGGATCGCGTCATTGTGTGCGCAGGCATAAGAGATGAGAAGGGCAGAGTTCGAACTCAAGGCTTTGATTTTGATGGTGGTTTTGCCGAATTTATGGTGGCAGATGAGAGTACGTTAGTTGCCATTCATGATGAGTTAAGCTTTGAACAGGCCTGCATTATTCCCGATGCAGTTTCTACTCCATGGGCGGCAATTACTCATACTGCAAAAGTTATGCCAGGTGAATCAACGGCGGTTTACGGAGTTGGTGGTCTCGGAATCCATGCGATTCAGCTGTTAAAAATTATTGGATCATCGCCAATAATTGCTGTGGATCCATTACCACTGGCGCGTGAGCGAGCACTCTTGATCGGTGCTGATCTTGCTTTAGATCCAAACGATAATGAGTTTTCCAAAAAGGTTCGCACAGCAACAAATGGGTGTGGCATTGACATTGCTTTTGATTTTGCCGGCGTAAACGCTGTTCGGAATCAAGCGCTTCCACTTCTGGCCGAGGCAGGACGTCTGGTAATTGTTGGAATTGCTGGCAAGTCGATCACTATTCCCAACGACATGGCATTTGTTTATAAACGAAATCAAATTTTAGGACATTACGGTTCAGAGCCACATCACACCCAAGAACTTGTTGCGCTTATTGAAGCCGGAAAATTAGACCTATCCTCATCAATTACCGCAATTTATTCACTAGAAGAGGCCGAGAATGCTTTACGACAATTAGAGCATAAAATTGATGATCCCATTCGAATTATTCTCAAACCATAAATATGTTTTTAAAATTTTTTAAGAAGCCAAACAAATCTCGAGTGATTAAGGAGGATCGTTCAGTTTTTGATTTGCCTTCACGCCCGAGCGACACAGTGGAAAAATATGGAACACTTGAAGATCAATTCATTGAAGTGTTTGAAGCCCGAGGTAATTTCTTAGGCCAAGTAGTTCTCATCCATGGAGGATTTTGGCGACCCGAATATGACGTGGCACATCTTCGCCCACTTGCGGGCGCACTTTCAGATGTGGGTTGGCGAGTTCAATTAATTGAATACCGAAGAACCCCTGGTATTCCAGACAACTATCTAAATGATGTACGAGCTGGCATCATCCACTGCGGCGGAGGAGTTCTTGTTGGGCACTCAGCAGGTGGACACTTGGCTTTGCTAGCTTCAAACAGAGTGACTTCCCCACTTATCAGAGGAGTAATAGCTCTGGCACCTGTTGGTGATTTGGTAGATGCCGAGGCGCGAAACTTAGATGATGGGGCGGTGAGAAATTTCCTTAACGATTTTGCCGTCAATCGTCCAGACCTAGACCCATGTGTGGTTTTAAATGCCAGTACACCTATCGTAATAATTCATGGAAGTTCTGACCTGCGAGTCCCAATAGATATGTCTCAGAGCTTAAACAATTCATTTACCAGAGCTGGGCTTGATTGCACGTTAATAGAATTGCAGGATCTCGGACACTTCGAGCTCATTGATTTTCGAAAATCACCGTTTGACATAGTTGTAGCGCGACTCAAAAAACTCATTTAGGGAAATTTGCATATATCTAACTCTAGATTTTAATGATTATTCCAGTGGATTTTTGTAAAGTACAACTTCCATGCAAGAACAGTTTTTACATTTGCGAGTAAAAGGAGTCTGCTTTGAGAATCGAGATACTTACTTTTAGAGTCCTGATCCATCTGCGAGCAACTCACCGACAAAATTTTCTGTTAGCCCATCACAATCCACTGCGCGTGAAAGCTCAACCAATCACTTTGTTCGAATAGAAAAGAGTAATGGGAATAAAGCAACTTTGGTTGTATCAGGACCGAAAATTGGTTCGACGATAAAGATAACAATTAATGCTCAAGGCCAAAGAATTGGAGTGGATCTACCAGCGGATTTAGAACCGGGTTACCACTCGGTTGCCGTGGAAGCTGCCGACCCAATTACTGGCGAAATTACTGTAGAAAACCTTTCCTTCTGTAAGGATTTAGAGGGAGCTATCCATTGGGAGAGTTCATGTGGAGTCATTACTCCCCTTGCTTCACAAGAGGGTAAGAAACAAGAATTAGAGGCGATTGAATCTGAGCACTTAAAAAAATTAGAAAGAAAAGAAGGGCGAGGAGATTTAGCGGGCACATGGAAAATTCCAATGACTCAACTCCTAGACTCTATTTTTATCATCGGCGCACATCGAACATCTAGAGTTTCACCTGTTCTATCAAGAATCTTCTATGACGGAAATTATCTTCGCGCCATGATTGGATCTTTAGCCGCGCTGTTACATCCACTTGGATTGCTTTTGGGAGTTCCTGGATTAATTTTGCAGCTCGCCAGTTTCTTTGCCGATCGCAATGCGCCAAGCCAGTGGAAGTACGAAGGTCCAGGGAGATTTCTTTATCGCTTTGGAGGCATCGTCATATTCTTCTTCATCGTCGAGATTGCCCTTGGGAAAAATCTCGTTGACCTTCTTCTGGGTAATTAATCCCTCACAGCCAATATTTCGAAGAATGCTCCCAGTTAGCCCTGCTATCACACTCAATCTTTATCAATTCGTTACTCAAACTTCCTAGAAAAACCTCATGCCATGCCCTTAGATTATGCCTGTCTAAGATTCTTGAACACTCATGAATCGCGGCTTGTTGAAATTCCAACTTTAGAGAAAAGGACGAAGATGTCAGAAGAAAAGAATGTGGTTTCTCGTCGCTCAGTACTCCTGGGCGCAGCCATCGGTGGCGTAGGACTAGCTGGTGGTAGCTCCCTCTTAGCAAATGCAGCATCGCCAACAAAAAAGGTTAAAGGAAATATTCGATGGACAACTCGTGGCGGGGGCGCTTCTGGAGACAAGATTGCGAAGTCTGTAAACGATGCTTTCACAAAGAAGTACGGCAATAAAGTTATGGCTCAGCAAGTAAACTCTGATGATTTCCAAAATAACTTTGTTCAGATTCTTCAAGGATCACCTGACGATGCATTCGGTTGGATGGCTGGATGGCGAACCAACGCTCGTGCAGATGCAGGACTTCTAGCCGATGTTTCAGCTCAGATTAAAGCTCTTGGAAAGTCACTTCCAGCATCAGCTGTACAGGCCGCAACTAATCCTAAGGATAAGAAGCAATATATTATCCCAACTACCTATTACCCATGGGGCTTGCACTATCGCAAGTCAATGGTTAAAGACATTGGAATGAATCCAGAGAACATCGCAACATGGGATGACTTCATCAAGATGTTGACGCTTACTCAGAAGAAGGGTCTCGTTGCATACGCGATGGGAGACAAGCAGGGTTGGGAAGCGATGGGAACATTCGACATCCTCAACGCTCGTATCAATGGCTACAAGTACCACATCGATCTTCTCAACGGTCGAGCAAAGTGGACAGATCCAAAGACAAAGGAAGTATTTAAGTACTTCGCTCAGCTTGTTCCATTCATGAATACAAACTTCATGGATATCGACTGGGATGGCTGCCGCGATCTCTTGCTCCAAAAGCAGTGCGGAGCAATGATGATGGGCTCATGGTTTGCTAATGACTTCAAAGCTAAGTCACAGGCAGATTACGACGATCTATGGGTGGTTCCATTCCCAGAAATCAACCCTGCTCACGGTATCGACACAATTGACGCACCGCTTGATGGCGTTTCAGTTGCTAAAAACGGTAAGAATGTTGAAGGCGGAAAACTTCTTGCAGAGTTCTGGGGATCTAAGGAAGGTATCAGGGCCGCAATTAAGGGTGGGGACACAAGCATCTACGTATCAAAGGACTTTGATACTTCAGGATACGACTCATTCGGAAAGCAGAAGTTGGCAGTTCTCGGTGCAGCAAAGAACATCATGTTCTTCGCAGACCGCGACAGCCGTGGAGACTTTGCTGGACCAATTCTTGGACCAGCTCTTCAAGACTTCATGAAGAATCCAAAAAACATCAACAAGATTCTCGAAAATACACAAGCACAGTGGGAAGCTCTTCCAAAGATGTAATTAATTCAAACTGTGTTGTTTATTTGTTAACGAGATAGTAAGTTACAGACATGAAGTCGGCGGCTACGATTAAAAAAAATCGTAGCCGCCGCTCTCTTTCCGCAACAGATCGATTTACACTCTCAGCGTTTATCGGAATTCCAACTCTTCTGCAAATTATTCTCTTATGGATTCCAGCTCTCGTAACAATTGTTCTTTCTTTTACATACTGGAACGGCATCAATATTTCAGATATTAGATGGGCCGGAATTCAGAATTACAAAAATATCTTTTTCAATAACCCAATCTTTTTTCAAGCCCTTAAGAACAATGGAACTTGGCTAGCTTTCTTCATTCTTGTCGCAACCCCTCTCGGTGTGCTCTTGGCCTATCAAATTGACCGCGGGATTAAAGGCCACGTAATCTACGAATCTATTTATTACCTGCCCGTTGTTCTCTCACTCGCAGTTATTGGAATCATTTGGAACTTTATGTTCCAACCAGGCGGATTTGTCCAGGGCTTAATGGGGCGAGATATCGGACATGCGCTTTCAATTTGGGGTAATCCGCATATAAATACCTGGGTTATCCTTGGCGTAGCTTCATGGCGACATATCGGGTATATCATGCTGCTCTATTTGTCGGGCCTTAAGTCAGTTGATCCAGCACTAAAAGAAGCTGCTGCAATCGATGGCGCAACCGAATGGCAGATTTTCCGAAAGATTATTCTGCCTACGATGCAACCGGTAAATATTATCATCTTGGTGATTACCTTGATTGAATCACTACGAGCTTTTGACCTCGTGTACATCATTTACGGAAGCCCAACCGTCTTCCCACTTCTGAACCTCTTAGTTTTTCAAAACTTCGCGGGTCAAGGAATTTCCATGAAGGGCGCTGCCTACGCAGTAATTCTGCTCCTTCTCTGCATCATTCCAATCATTACCTATCTTCGTGTTGTCTTTAAAGAGGATCTCAAATGAGCACAGGCATAGTTCAAGATGCAAAGTATCTCAACAAGCAGAAGCGCAAAGATGCCTTCATCTCACTATTCATCGGAATCTTTGCCTTAGTATGGATTTTTCCAATCCTCTGGACTGTGTGGACATCCCTTCGCCCTTATAACGACATAATCTCCAATGGCATTTTCTCATGGCCTCGTCACATCAACTTAAACAATTACGTCAATGCAATCAAAGAAATGCATATCGGTACTTATCTCATTAACTCTTTGATAGTCACTATTCCTGCAGTGATCCTGACTCTATTTTTCGGCTCTTTAATTGCCTTTGTTGTTACTCGTTATAAGTTTAAATTCAATTTATGGTTGTTACTCCTCTTCACGGCAGGAAATATGTTGCCGATTGTCCTTACATACATTCCAGTTTTCTGGATGTTTCTTTGGATTGGCGATCTGCTCGGCAACCGTAATCTCTTGTATAACAACTACGCAGGTTTGATTTTGGTTCACGTGGGCTTCCAGGTCGGTTTTGCAACCTTTGTGCTCTCTTCTTACATGAAGACGATTCCCAAGGAAATTTCTGAATCGGCGACGATTGATGGAGCCAACGTATTCCGTCATTATTGGAATGTCATCCTGCCTCTACTTCGCCCAGCACTTGCCGCTCTCAGCGTGCTGATGAGTACTTGGATTTACAACGAGTTCTTCTGGGCGCTGGTCTTAATGTCTGACGATTCTAAACGCCCGATCACATCGGCGCTGCGTCGTTTGCAAGGGCAATATGTCACTGATTTTAATCTCTTAGCAGCCGGTGCAATCATTGCCGCTTCTCCAACTGTCATACTTTTCTTTGTTTTACGAAAGCAATTTATCTCAGGATTAACACTCGGATCCACAAAAGGCTAGTCACAACGCTACATACTCAATTTCAATACTTTCTTCAAAACAACTTACTAGTGGCGGGTGAAGGATTTGAACCTTCGAAGGCAGAGCCGGGGGATTTACAGACTGGAACAAGATGAATCTAGAAGGTTCACCTTGTTCCAGACGTCTCAATTTGAGCGTAAAACTACGAAATTTGTCTCTCTAATTCTCTTGCCGTCTACCCGGGTTTCTTAAAGGTGTTAGCAAAATGTTAGCAAAATTAGTCAGTAGCGCACTACTTATTTCGCCCCTTTTTATTCTTTTGCTCTTCATCCACTTCAACCATACTCATAAGCTCTTTGATTGAATTAACGGGGAATACTTCCTCACTCCATGCTTCCGAGTAGCCATCAAATTTGCCTACAATTTTTTTGTTTGAACCTGCGGTCACGGTTTTCGGATTCCATCCGTCAGCCTCCAGTGCGAGCGCCGGATGCGTCTCAGCTAGAGATTTCTTCGGGGTTCCCATAGACAAATTGTGACGCATTGGACTGACAATGTAACTACCTATTAAATCTTTTAACTCACAATTTGGAAAAATTCTGGGCAGAAGTACCTTTTTTTATTAACATTTTCCCTGCTCAGTTCTTTAATAACGCCCAGCGCGAGTAATTTCTTTACTGCCGCTAACGCAGGTGGATACGTCACGCCATAAAGTTTGGCCGTGCTCGGAACAGTAAATACGGGATTACGAATTAGATCACGAGCAAGTTGCAATACAATTCCGCGCTCTTTTTTCAATTGCAATTCATTAATCAAATTTGCTTGGAAATCTATTAAGTCATCAATGATTTTAGTTTCACGATTGCACTGCTCGGTCACACCTCCCGTAAAATAAGAAATCCACCTTTCAAAGTCGCCTCGCTTACTCAATTCAAGCAGTTCATCTTTATATTTCATCTCATCTTTGTAAAACCACTCCGATAAATTTAGTAATGGTAACGCTAGTAATTTCTCTCCTACCAGTTGTAAACTGATCACTAGTCGACCAACTCGACCATTTCCGTCTGCGTACGGATGCAACGTTTCAAATTGATAATGTGCAAGGGCCACTTTTGCAATTTTGGGTATGTTGTTTTCGGAATGAATCCATTTTTCCCATTCGCTATACCCCGCGATTAATTCATCGCCGGGTGGGCAAGGAATAAAGCGAG
>JAYTTL010000339.1:0-1069 GCA_043745325.1 Actinomycetes bacterium | reverse complement strand
TGGCAATGCGGGTATGCGAAGTTGTCTTAATGCCAAGCTTTTGCAAATGCTGCTGCCAGTCTCTAAGTGAAGAAAAACTTTTATCTTGCGCGAACTTTAGTTTTTGCACAGATGCGGCCGCAAGTTTTTCTTCTTTCATGTAATCGAACGCGTCTTCGTTAATAAGAAAAACACTCGCATCTTTTCCACCTTGCAAAACCTGCAGAAAATTCACGCGCGATTTTGATGGTGACGATTCAAACCACGAAAAAAACTCATTGCCCACAAGGGTAGCGTACCCGTTCTTTCCGTCATGCCTTGCACCTGTGTCGTCTGTCTGAATATAGGTGCTCGTTTGCAGGCCGGCAGTTAAAAGAGTCGCTTTTTCAGCGTGAAACTTTTTTAGAAAAACTTCGTCCGTTAAAACTTTAGAAAGCTGACCCGAAGACATGTGCACACCAAACTCACCTAGCTGCTCTAAGAGTAGCGGCTGAGTTACATGGCATTGGTGATACTGGTATAAAATAAAGCCTATAAGATCGCCGCCGAAATGAGGAAATGCCGTTACGTTTGGAATCTCTACCGCGATGGCCTTGTCATTTGAGTCCACCCATTCTTCAATCTCGTAACGCGTGTTGTGGGGAATGATGCGGATATCTTGCACGTCGAACTCTCGAACACCCTTAAAAATAGCACCTTCCGGAATATGGGCGGGCTTAATGCGGATGATCTCGTGAATAGGAATATCTTTTTTAGACTTTTTGTCCGAACCCGGTCTTTTAATGCCGTCACCGCCAAATTTTTTATCATCATCAGACTTCTTATCGAGATTACTTGGTTTAATGTCCGGCTTTGCTTTCTGCTTTTTCAGTCGCGCGACCTCGTCGCGCAATTCTTGAACTTCCATCTCAAGTTTTTGAATGCGATCAGCCTGCTGTTGAATAATCAAAAGAAGCTGACGAACCCAATCAGTCGATAAATGCTCGTTGGGAATTTGTGGAATTTGAAATTTCTGTGATTGCATTAACAATCACTGTGACTTACATCAAAAATAAAATCAAGTGTCAACCGGAGGTTATTGAGATGTTAC
>JAYTTL010000338.1:0-1072 GCA_043745325.1 Actinomycetes bacterium | reverse complement strand
TTAGATTCAAGTAGTAAGTGCAACTTTTGATTGCTCGTGATCTTTGAAATAGACTTCGTTGGGCGTTTGAAAGCCTAACGTCTTGCGAGGGCGATTGTTTAGTTTGTCCTCGACTAAATTAATGTGCTCATCGGTAATGATAGCGAATTTGAAATGTTTGGGAAAGTATTGGCGGATGAGGCCGTTGGTATTTTCGTTGATGCCTCTTTCCCATGACGAATAAGGATGACAAAAGTAGAAATCGGCACCTAAATGAGCGGCGATTTCCTCGTGTTTGGCGAATTCGCGTCCGTTGTCGCTGGTCATTGTATGAACCGTTAAGCCGCTTAGTTTGTGACAGATAGCCTGTCGGCACTCGGTTCCTGTTTTTTGACTGATCTTTTTCATTCTAAGCAGTTTTGACTTGCGGTCAACCATTGAGACGATCGCCTGGTGGTGGCCCTTGCCGATTACGGTATCGAGTTCCCAATCACCGATCCGGCTCTTTTCAGCGACGATCAGAGGCCTTTGCCCGATGCTGATCTGGTTCGCGAACTGGCCGCGTTTTGAATAAGCACCATAGCGGTTGCGTCGCTTCTTCTGACATCTCAAATGCTTGTAAAGATTGCCGCCACCCGCTTTGTCCCGGTAAATATGTTGATAGATCCACTCGTGACTGACCGTTTGTTTGCCCTCTGTGGCTCGTCTGCCCGCGATCTGCTCCGGACTCCATTCGTCCCGGAGACTGGCTTCGACTTCTGTCCAGGTCCGCTGCGTTATTCGCAGTTTGACCTTTTCCCGTCGCCTGTGACAGGCCGTTCTATCAGCAAATTGCGGTCGATAGCCTCGCTGCGATACATTTCGCTTCAACTCGCGCGTTACCGTCGATTTGTCCACTCCGATGTTTGCCGCTATCTGAACCAGCCTCTGCCCGGCTTTCAACAACGCATAAATCTGGTATCTTTGTTCAAGGGTAAGCTGCCTGTACTTTTTCATGTTAACTCTTTGATGTCACCATCAAAAAGCGAAGATGCTGTTGCAGCTTACCCTTTAACGGCAACCCCAAGAGTTGCACTTACTAATTGAATTCAAG
>JAYTTL010000337.1:0-4026 GCA_043745325.1 Actinomycetes bacterium | reverse complement strand
ATAATGTCGCAGACCTCGTTCCGGTACCTGCGGCTTCGCCGACGATAAATACTAGTAGTTCAAATTCTGTTGTAGACACGTCTCAACAGTTCAACGACTTGTTGCGCAATTAAAAAAAGAAAAAAAGGAAAACTTTAATGCCACTTTGGACGATGACAGATAACGCTAACGGCGTTCCTCTTTCTGTTGGGGCGCAATTCAACGTTGCACCAACGGCCCTCAACAATGGCTCTGCCGCAAACTCTACTGTCGGTGCTCTTTACGGCAACACGACCGCGAGCGCGTATTATCCTGGTAAAACGACTGGCGTGTTTTCGGTCAACGATACCGAGAAAAATGCCGCCAACGTGTCATCCGAAGCGAAGCTTATTACCCATACGGGTTGGGTTATCCGCACGGTCGGATCGGGTGGTCGAGCTGGTCGCGTCCATTACGAAACGCTTGTCGCGGGCACGCCTTCGTCGAACGGTGTGAGTGACGATCTGCTCCTCCCTCAGGTATAATATAAAGGCTTTCGATGTCTATTACTGCTAATAACGCCAAGAGCATATCCCAGTTTCAGGCCTGTACCGCCCCAAAAGGTACGGACCTGATGATTATGGCTTCGGCCAATGTTGTTAATAGTACGGTCACTCAGTACACGACAAAAACCTCATCAAAGGCTCAGTTTTTGGCGGATGTGGTCGTTTCGATGGCCACTCCGTCTAATACCAACGTCGAGGCATATCCGGTCGGAAAGGTCATTTTTGATACGTCGTCGCTCTATGTCGTGGTCGCCAACAACGTCATCAAAAAAGTCAGTCTTTCAGTCTTTTAATGTATGAGTTGCTGACGGAAAAAAATTACACTCTGTACTGTGCCAAACACTACGATGCCAAGCAATGTGCCAGTGACAAAGAATTTTTTGAAGACCTGAACAGAATTAAATATATCAAAAAACTTCTGACTAGATATCGTGATATTGGGGTGCTAAAAGAACGGCTGATACTCAATCATATCATTGTCCTGAACAACATGTTTGGGCCGATCCATGCCAGTCGTATTCTATTTTTTAAATTGCAAAACCAATTCGATTGCATCAAGCCATTTTTGTTGTTGCTGAATATTTTACCGGAAAAATACCTCAATATTGGCACCATGAACAGCGTTTTCTACACCGACGACTATCCCATGGACAAGACTATTATCGAACAACTCAGGACCATATAGATGCTTGGATTTAAATCATTTCTTAAGAAACAACACAGCAAAACACCCCCCCAGGTCAATGATATTGACGAAATCTCGGATGAGTTTGGTGGCCAACAAGAAGCCAAGCGCCAGATTAAAAACTTCCACCATAACTCCTTTAAGACTGAACAGGCTCGTGATGCCCACTATAAAGAGCATGGGATCAGGTCTCCTCGATCAACCGATCCTGCCGAACAACCTCGGGAAGCTGCTCGTTACCTAGATCATATGCATCATCATTTTCCTAAAGATGCCGAATTCTTCTGCATGAAGCCAATGTTCAAAGGTAGCGGCGATGAAGCCGTTCATGGTAAATTCGGTAAACATATTCAAACACTGAAACAAGTCGGCACAGACCTAGCTTACGCAGTCGCTCCAAAAACTACGGAGAAGCGTTTTCGCCAAAAGCTAGCGCGAGGTTTAAGTAGTATACGTCAATCTTTTAATAATGCTGATGGGGGGTTTACTAAGGGCAAATCTATGGCCGACGAAGTACATGGTATGCATTACGGCATGGTCAAACAATGGCACAGAGAAAATCCTGATATGCATCATCTATCAGCGGAACAAGTTCATGGCTCTTATCGCGACGATATATCTAAAAAAGCAACAATGATTGGACCGATGCACCTGAAAGATTTCAAACCGCACTGGGATAAACTGACACGCAAATGAAGTACCTAGTCCAGCTCGACGAAGGCTATGCGATTTTCAAACAGTATTCCAAAGGGGATGTCGTTTTTGCGCGCCCTATCGAAGCATTTGAGCGGCTGGCAGAAGCCATGAAACGCCTCAAAGAAGATGCGGTCCCCGTCAATAACGTCGGAGGCGGTCATGTGGCAGGACTGGATATCGGTCTTAAAAACAAAAAAATCAAAACAAAAATAGTAAAGCGAGCCCGTCCCCGTTATGTCTGAAATGATCGAAGCGCTAGCGACTCTTTTTAAAGTCCTGGGTGATAATCCTCAACTCGCGGGCGGCTGGGTTGTTGCCCTGATCATTTTTGTCTTTATGATCTGGCGTATCTCTATACTCGACAAATACATCAATAAATTTGCAGACTTGGTCGAAGAACAAGAAAAAGAATGGCGGGCGGTCACATCGAAGACCGACGCCATCATGTTGGACATGTTGAAACAAACAACTAATAGCATGACAGCGCTGGCAGAAAAAATGAATACCCTGCAAATGATATTACTTCAAAGCTCGAAGGGTGCGAAATGAAGAAGATCGATGAACTATTGGAAAGATTTAAGCGGCGTTCCATGCCTCTTCAGTCCGAGAAATATTTTAACAACGAATACACCGATGCCAAGAAACTCCTCGACTCGAACATGCGAAGCCTCAACCGCGTTATCAAGGATTTGGATATAAGTCAGCTAAATAGTCTGAATCTCAAAACGCGGGAAAACAAATGAATTTAATTAATCCTTACGCTGTCGAAACGGCTGTCAATATCAGCTTGTTCATTTTCTATACGATGTCTTCTTGCACCATCATGAACATTATTCTTATCAATACCAGAAACACGTCTGGCTCTGCTATGCGTCGGCTGTTCACAACGTTTCAAACAGACGTGTTGCGTTCTCCCATCGGTTTTATTTTCATTTTAGCCGGATTTATGATCCGCTTTGGAATGGTCATCCCCATCGGGATTATGATTGATGCGGGGAGACACGACGAGCTTCTTGAGTGGGACATGACCTACAAGGCGGCATCACATGTCGTTTCTGCCATGTTCATGTATATTGGTTTGGCTATTGTGTTCTGGCCTACTCTCCAGAAGTTTTCATATAAAATATTTCACAAAGAAACGACTTTCCTCACGTCGTTGTTGGCGTTTTTGTTTTGGTTCGCCCTGGTCCTTTTTGGTTATCTGGTACACTACTCGGCTGTGAAGTATATCGTTACGACGCATTGACTTAACCCGATTTAAATAATATGGTTTATCATGAGTGGATGGATTCACGAAAAATACGCGCTTTTGTTGTCGAACAACCTAGAAAAGTTCGTTCGTAAATCTGCCAATCTGTTCAACTTCCGTTGCCCCTTTTGTGGGGATAGCAAAAACAATAAACATAAAGCTCGTGGCTATCTCATTCGAGAGGCTTCGGGCTTTTTTTATTATTGTCAAAATTGCGGGGCAAAAGGTCTCAACAGGTTTGATGATTTTTTAAAGGCCATCGATCCCGCTCTTTTCTATCAAATGAAAAAAGACCTGATGGCGGAAAACGGCAAGACCGACGAGCGTACTTACCAGCCTAAGACAGAATCCATCGATCATAAGTCCGCCCTAGACGATCTTGAACCCATTTCAAACCTTCCGCCCAAGCATCCCGCCCGTCTTTACATCAAAAGACGGCTGATACCAAAAGATGTTTTATTCGATCTTTACTATTGCGAAAACTTCGGAAGGTTCGTAAATTCTGTTCAGCCCGATAAACTGAGCGTTTCGCGTCATGCAAAGCCTAGGATCATCATACCCTTCTTTGACCGCAACGGCTTGCTGTACGGCTTCCAGGGCCGTTCCTTGGACCCTCTAGACACCATGCGCTACATATCGATTATCTTGGACGACACCAAACCGAAGGCGTTCGGTCTGAACAAGATCAATTTCAACAAAAGGTATTATGTTTTTGAAGGACCGTTCGATGCCATGTTTATCAAAAACTCCATGGCGGCGTGCGGGTCTGACGTTTTGGCGGTTCTGAACTCGGTTGGTTGTAGTCGAGACCAGGGTGTCATCGTTTTTGACAACGAACCCCGCAACACCAACATTTGTAGCAATATCGCCAA
>JAYTTL010000336.1:0-15273 GCA_043745325.1 Actinomycetes bacterium | reverse complement strand
GGCATTTGCAACAGGAAGTGGACCAACGATTCCAAACAAAAGGGAACCGACAAGGATAAAAAGCGTTGATAATTTACGATGCTTAAAAATAGCGAAATTTGAAAGCCGAAAAATTTTTGGTCTAATTTTCACGCTTAAAGGCGAAAAGAAAACAGGCAGCACCCATGGCCGGAGGTTTCTTAAAGTGCTCACGGGTTAAATTTACGCTTTAAGCATCACAATTTCAACACGAGAAACTGGCAGTTTTTACACGGGTGCCTACGAAAACCATGTGAGTATCAGACATTGACCAGTCATTGCAAGGGGAAAGTGCAGTTTTCCAGAACTTGTACTATATCACGATTTCCTCAATCTACCCACTAGTAATCATATTTAGGGTGAATCTCTTCAAGTCGAGATTAATTATTACCCGCAATTTATTAGTAGATAAAGCTGTTACTTAGAAAGCGTGAGCCCTTCGATAAAAGTCAATGCATTTGCAAAAATTAACTCTTGATCGTAATCGAGAGTTGCGACGTGATAACTATTTACTAATTCAATTCGAGATTTAATCGTTGAACTCAAACCTTCCATAATAATTTCAGTATTTGAAACTGGCAGAGTGTGATCTTCGATGCTGTGAAAAAGTTGTACCGGAATAGTTATTTTTTTTAGATTCTCTCTGGTTATTTTTAACATTAAAAGTAATTGATAAATTCCGCGAGTAGGTAACGCATCATAACCATGTTCGGTAATTCCAGGACGTTTGATGTCGTTACCAACGCTCGTTCGAAGTTTTTGAAAGCGAGAGAGCATGTACGCTAACAGTGGAGAAAAACGTGGCACATGAATCATTGGATTTACTAATATAATTCCACTCAATCGATCATTGTTTTCTTCGGCAACATAGAGCGAAGTTCCACCGCCCATTGATAGACCAGCGATAAAGACTTGATCGCAGATTTTAAACAACTCTTCTAACTCGCTCTGCACTTTTGCTGGCCACTCTTGCCATTTCACTTCGTTTAAATCCTCTGGTTTAGTTCCGTGCCCAGGCAATAAAGGAACTCGAACGGTGTAACCCTTAGAAAGCATAAACTCGGCCCACGGGCGCATCGATGGTGGCGCACCTGTAAAACCATGTACGAACAGAACTCCAACGCGAGCATTTTTACCAGAGCCAGTTGCCGACCAATCTTGCATCCAGCCTGGAGGTGCGGTTTCAACGGCCATGAAAGTAAGCCTACGCAATCAAGTATTTCCAAGCAAACACCACCACATGAATTAAGAAAGAAAGCACGATGTCGGTCGATTGAATTACTCTTTATATCGTGAATCCTGACATTGAAATGGAATGGGTATCGTGAATCTTGACATTGAAATGGAATGGGTATCGTGAATCTTGACATAGAAACTCGATGGGTATCGTGAATCCTGACTTTGAAATGGAATGGGTATCGTGAATCCTGAGGATGAAACGGCTTGGCAGCCGAGTATTGATGATTTGGGGCGGCCATTATCTGAAACGGTCTTTGTTGTCATAGATCTGGAAACCTCAGGTGGCGCCGCGCATGTGAGTGCGGGCATAACTGAAATCGGTGCGGTAAAGATTTGTGGAGGCCAGGTAATTGGAGAATTTCAGACATTGATTAATCCTGGAACACCTATCCCTGACTACATCACAGACTTAACTGGTATCTCAGATGCCATGATTCAAGGTTCGCCTTCGATAGAAAGTATTTTTCCAACTTTTCTCGAGTTTCTAGGATCTGCACACGTAAATATTCTGGTGGCACATAACGCCAGTTTTGATTTAGGTTTCTTGAAAGCGGCGGCTTCACAGCACCATTATCAATGGCCGCGTTATAAAGTTCTAGATACGGTGCAATTAGCGCGCTCAATTTTGAGTAAAGATGACGTCGTTGACTGCAAACTTGCTACTTTGTCGGCTTACTTCAAAACAAAGACATCCCCCAACCATCGGGCATTAGATGATGCACGTGCAACGGTTGAGGTTTTGAATGGAATCTTCGAACGCTACGGCTCCATCGGAATTACTACAGTTGAGGATGTTCTCGCCTTTACAAATCGCATTAAGAAGTCGAAAGACGTTGGCTGAGCTCAATCCATTGTGAGAGCAGGTGACTTGCAGCCCCAGAATCAACTGCCATGACTGCTTTCTCGACGCCTTTAGCAAGTCGGTCGTGGAGATCTAAATCGAAATCACCCTCGTAGGCGGCAATTGCGGCGGCGGCATTTAGAACAACGGCATCGCGCGGTGCGCCTTTTTCACCTGCAAATATCGCAGTTGTAATCGCGGCATTTTCAGTTGCATCTCCCCCAATGAGTGCTGAAATGGGCGCGCGCGAAATTGAAAAATCTAAAGGGTCGATTAAATCACTCGAGATTTCACCGTTACCAATCGTTAAAACAGAGGTTGTGGTCGCCAAAGTGATTTCATCTAAGCCATCATCTCCTCGAAAGACAAAGCCATCGACACCGCGATCTCCAAGGACCTGCGCCATGACCAAATGCATTCGATCATTTGCAACGCCAATAGCCGCGGCTTGTGGTTTGGCCGGATTTGCAAGCGGTCCCAAAATATTAAAAACAGTTGGAACGCCCAACTCTTTTCTTGCAGGTCCTGCAAAGCGCATGGCAGGATGGAACACAGGAGCAAAACAAAAACCGATCCCAAGCTCTGCAAAACATTGCTCAACACCATTGCCATCAAGAGTTATTGATACTCCGAGGGCTTCCAGTAAGTCGGCCGAGCCGGCCTTTGACGATGCCGCGCGATTACCATGCTTAATAACTTTTGCGCCAGCCGCGGCAGCGATGATCGCCGACGTCGTTGAGATATTTATTGTGTGTGCGCCATCGCCGCCAGTACCGACCGTGTCGACGGCGCGCTCACGAATTGAAATTGGCGCACAGTGTTCATACATCTGCGCCACCAATGCTCCAACTTCATCCGAAGTTTCGCCTTTGTTTTTAAGCGCCAATAAGAACTCTTTTATTCGAATCGTTTCAGCGCGTCCCTCTAAAATCTCGCGCATGCACCACTGAACATCCAACGGTTCTAAATCTAATCCAACGTCAAGGGTTGCTAAATTTTTACTCCAAATGTTTGCAACCATGGGGGTTATCCAAGCAGATGCGCGGCTGGGCAGGTTGCTGGATTAAACGTTGAGCGGGTTGCTCGATTAAACAATGACCGAATGCGTTGTGCGAAGCAATTGCGCCGCCGTTTGCGCCAAAGTAAAGGGATCAATGGGATGTAAGACCGATGCCTCTGCAAGTGACCATGCCGCAAGCCATGCATCCTCTTTTCGACCGGTGATGACTAAAACTGGAGGACAGTCAAAGAGTTCGTCCTTTAATTGGCGGGCGATTCCGAGGCCGCCTTCTGGGGCAGATTCGCCATCTAAAATGAAAAGATCGATTGTTGGGCGCTCATCGACAAAGGCACGAAGGGCTGGGCCCGTGGCAAACTCGCGAATCTCATGCTCGGGTAAATCGGTTGCACAACGGCGACCCAAGGCGGTGACCACGGATTCTCGCACTGACGAGTCATCGGAGTAGAGAACTATCTGTTTCTTTTGAATCTGTTCACTCATGGCCACAATCCTAAGGGCTTAGCGCAACGGGGCAAAGGCAGAAAAGCCAATTCAAACGCGGTGTTCTTTTTCACGTGAAAATCGGAGATTTTGAGGTGAAGAAAGCGCATTGTGGACGGACAGGGAAGGGCTTTTAGGGAATAATCACCACCATGTCTAGTAGCTCCGTTTCGGCTCACCATAAAATCACACGTCCCAATGCTGTTGCAGTAGGGACGATTGTGTGGCTCTCCAGCGAACTGATGTTTTTTGCTGCCCTCTTTGCAATCTACTTCACTACTCGTGGAGTTCAAGGCCCAGCAATTTGGTTTGAGTCAAACAAGATTCTTAACATTCCCTTTGCCGCAATCAACACAACAGTCTTGGTTCTCTCATCGGTGACATGTCAGTTTGGCGTTTTTGCCGCCGAACGTTTTCAAAATCGCAAGACCGGAAAAATTTATCAAATCAATAGGTGGGGAATGCGCGAGTGGTTTGCACTCACCTTTTTAATGGGCTCTTTTTTCGTTGCGGGGCAGGTTTATGAATACGCAGCTTTGGTTCATGAAGGTTTAACACTTTCATCCACGGCTTATGGATCAATCTTTTTTGTTGCAACAGGCTTTCACGGACTTCACGTAACAGGTGGCTTAATTGCTTTTTTAATCGTGATTATTCGCGTTTCCAAAGCTCGTCGTTTTACATCAGCCCAAGCAACTACCGCAATCGTTGTTTCGTATTACTGGCACTTTGTTGATGTCGTTTGGATTGCACTCTTCTCAGCGATTTACTTGATTAAGTAAGGGAGCACTAAAACACGTGAAGCAGATTTCTCTCTACCGCCGACACAAAGCCGCTGGCCCATTACTTTTAATAATTGCGCTTCTTGGAATCGGAACAACGTTCAACATTGCAAGTGCGACGATGAAAGCACCATCGAATACTTTTGATCGTTCGGCGGCAATCGAAGAGGGGAAGCAGATTTTCCTCAAGGGCTGTTCTTCCTGTCATGGCATCAACGCAATAGGTGGGGCGATTGCACCCTCACTTATCGGTGTCGGCGCCGCTTCAGTAGATTTCCAAGTGGGTACAGGACGCATGCCGTTGGCCGATATGAACACTCAAGCGATGCGTAAAAAACCGGTATACAACGAGGAGGAAGTAGCCGCGCTGGCCGCCTATATTTCCTCTCTTGCTCCAGGACCTGCAGTTCCAACGGATGCAGTTTTAAATTATGAACGCGATGGAAATACGGCCGAAGGCGGTCAACTTTTTCGCAACAACTGCGCGATGTGTCATAACTTTGCCGGGCAAGGTGGCGCCCTGACGCAAGGTAAATACGCACCGACTTTGATGGGCGTTGAACCTAAATATATTTATGAAGCTTTAATTACCGGTCCACAATCAATGCCGGTCTTTAGCGATAAAACAATTACTCCAGCAGAAAAACTCTCCATTATAAAATGGATTAAAGCTGCCGAGGCCGAGCCAAATCTTGGTGGTGCCACCATGGGACGTATTGGACCAGTATCTGAAGGTTTAGTGGTGTGGATATTAGGTCTTGGACTGCTCATTGCAATTGCAGTCTGGTTAACTACGAGAGCGAGATGAGTGCAGTGTCAATGGAAATCGAATCGATAGATAATCCAGGTACTCCCGTGCATCCTCCACGTTCGACCGATATAAATCTGCGCGCTGAAAAACGTGCCGAACAACAAGTAGCACTTCTCTTTGCGCTCTCTGGAGTTGGGTCGCTTCTTTTAATTTTTGCATACGTTTTTATTCCGTTGAATGTATTTATTTTTGTTCCGGTAATGGGCAATCAAAACGCACATCAACTTTTCTTAGGTCTGGGCATGGCTTTCTCGCTTTTCTTCCTCGGCATGGGAGCTATTCACTGGGCTAAAACATTAATGCCTGAAACCGAAGTAGTTAATCATCGTCATGAATTTCGATCATCGCCCGAAGATCGCGAAGCATTTGTTCAGACGGTTAAAGAGGGCGTGACTGGAGTAAAGCTTGGTCGGCGTAAATTAATTAAGGGCTCACTCATAGCATCCCTTGGTTTGTTCGCACTTCCTCCAGTCTTGCTCCTGCGTGACTTAGGTCCATTGCCGGGCAAAGAGTTGGAAAAAACAAGTTGGAAAGCGGGCACTCGATTAGTCACAGACCCGGGAAATCGCCCCATTTTGGCGACTGATCTAGAGGTCGGTGCCGTCGTCCAAACCCTCCCCGCCGTGCCCGAAGGCACCGAGCGTTTACTTAGTGATATTGCTAAAGATCCCGTTCTTTTGATCCGACTTCGCCCTGAGGATTTCCTGCTAACTCCCGAAAAATTCGCGATGACACATGATGGAATCATTGCTTTTTCAAAGATTTGCTCGCACATGGGTTGCGCGGTGGCCCTCTATGAACAACAGACAAAGCACCTGTTGTGTCCATGCCATCAATCGACCTTCGACGTCCCCAGAGGCGCAAAAGTTATCTTCGGACCTGCCGCTCGTCCGCTTCCTCAGTTAGATATCACGATTGACACCGAAGGCTATTTAATTGCACGTGCACCATTTAATGAACCCGTCGGACCTAGTTTTTGGGAGCGTAACTCGCAATGACAACCACTGAAAAAAGAATCGGCGCTGCCGCGAACTTTGTTGATGAGCGCTTAGGCGCGGCTGGCTGGATGAAGAAATCACTCAACAAAGTCTTTCCCGACCACTGGTCATTTATGCTCGGTGAAATATGTATGTACTCCTTTGTTATCTTGCTACTCTCCGGAACATTTTTAACGTTGTGGTTTGATCCCTCTCAGCGCGATGTAATTTACGATGGTGTGTACGCACCTCTCAAGGGCTTAAAGATGTCGGCGGCCTATGCCTCCACTTTAGATATCTCATTTGAAGTTCGTGGCGGCTTGTTGATGCGCCAAATCCATCACTGGGCGGCAAATATTTTTATGGCCGCCATTGTGGCTCACTTGCTGCGAGTATTTTTTACCGGCGCATTTCGAAAGCCGCGCGAATTCAACTGGATTCTCGGAATCATTCTTCTCACTTTAGGTTTCCTTGAAGGCCTCTTTGGTTACTCACTTCCCGATGATTTATTATCTGGTGTCGGTCTTCGAATCACGTCAGCGATTGTGCAGGCATTTCCAGTTGTCGGCTCTTATTTTTCATTCTTCTTATTCGGCGGGGCCTTTCCTGGCGTTGGATTTATCCCTCGCATGTTCACTATTCACGTCCTGCTCTTACCTGGTGCTTTTTTAGCCGTCATTACGATCCACGTGATGTTGGTCTGGTACCAAAAGCACACCCAGTTCCCTGGCCCTGGTCGTACCGAGAAAAATGTAGTGGGACATCCAATTTTGCCGGTGTACATGGCAAAAGCTGGTGGCTTCTTCTTTATTGTCTTTGGCGTCACCGCTTTCCTTGGAGCCGTCGCATCGATTAACCCCATCTGGCTCTACGGTCCATACACGCCTGGGCAGATCTCTGCCGGTTCGCAGCCCGATTGGTATATGGGATGGCTCGATGGTCTTGTGCGCATGGCTCCCCCACTAGAGACACATGCCTTTGGACATACGATTTCATGGAATATTTTAATTCCCGCCCTCATTGTTCCCGGCATCATCTTTACGTTAATGGCTTTCTATCCATTCATTGAAAGTTGGATCACTGGCGATAAGCGTGAACACCATCTATTAGATCGTCCGCGAAATGTCCCTAACCGCACAGCTCTTGGGGCAATGTCAATCACTTTTGTTTTGATTGCTTTGATTAACGGTGGAAACGATATTCTGGCAACGAATTTCCATATGTCAATTAACCAAATTATGTGGTTCTCAAGAATAGCAATATTTGTTCTGCCCCCCATTGCATTTATTATTACTAAGCGTTTGTGTCTGTCCCTGCAACGTTCCGATCGTGATTTGGTACTGCACGGGCGAGAGACTGGCCGCCTTGTAAGAATGCCAAGTGGTGAGTTTGTTGAAATTCATGAGCCAATCTCGGCGGAAAAACGTTGGATATTAACCTCGCACGAACAACGAGCCCCGCTAGAGCTGCCACCGGTGGATGCACGCGGCGTAAAACGCCCACAAGCCCTCAAAAACAAGCTCAGAGTTCGCTTAAGCAAGGCCCATTCTGTAGCGGTTCCTAAAGTGAGCGCGGCCGAACTAAAAGAGATCGAAGACCATTAATTAGACGAGCTTAGGACAAGCCATACACCTACTGCCGTTATTGCAATTCCGAATAAGCCCTGAGCATTGAGCTTTTCCCCAAATAGAAAATAAGCCTCGGTCGCAGTTGCTGGTGGTACTAAGTAAAAAAGCGAAGAGACTGAAGCGGCGCTTGCATTATTTAGAAGCCAAAGCAGTAAGAGAATCGCACCCACGGATAGGGCGAAAATTAGCCATATGAAGGCGCCTGCGAAATGTGCATTCCATTGAATATGCGTTTGGCGAGTTGCAAATGCCAGCACACCCAAGATGAAACCACTTGTTAGATATTGGTAAGCCGTGCCGGCCAAAAGGGGAATCCCAGTTCCAAATTTCTTCTGCAAGATCGTGGCACACGTGCTCCCCGCGAGTGCAATAAATACCGCAACTGTTCCCAGCGACGAAGTCGTGCCATCAAAACTTGGAGCCAAAACTAAAAAAACACCGATCAATCCACATAACAAACCAACTCCTTGTGACCAACGGAGTTTTTCGCCCAGAAATTTAATGGCCAGCACTGAAACGAGAACCGGTTGCAGACTAGTTATCACTGCGGCGCTTCCAGCGGGTACCCCTTGTGAAATCGCGAAGAAGACGCCACCTAAATAGCAGGTATGAAGGAAAAAGCCAATGAGCGCTGATTTTCCAATTGCTTTGCCCCCGATTGCTATCGGAGTTTTAAGGGCAGCGGCAATAACAAAGAGAATTGCAGAGGCTATAAATATGCGAAGCGATAAAAATATAAATGGATCGGCGTAAGGCAGACCATATTTTGCACCTACAAAACCGGTACTCCACAGAAGAACAAAAAGATATGGAGCAAAGCGAGCAACTTTCACGCTTCTAGATTAATGGGAGGAAGCGGATATCGGCTTTTCATATTCGGTAACCATGCCAATGACCGCGACGATTAAAGCGCCAAGACCAATAAGAACGAGCCACCACCCAATGATTAGACCCAACCCCATTGAACATGCGCCAAAAGCTACAGGCAATGGCCACCATGAATGAGGAGAATAGAAACCTAACTCCCCCGCGCCATCGATTATTTCGGCAGTAACTGAATCTTCAGGAAGAATTACTCCGATTCGCCTTTGTGTGAACCAAAGATAGAAAGCGACCATGCCTGCAAGACCTGCCGCGAGCAACATCCCACCGATTCCAACGGGCTCACCGCCAACGCGCCAATAAACGACGGTAACGATGACGTAAAAAACGGCTAATCCGCTGAATAAGCGCCAATTAACTTTCATAAACTTAGTGTCCCTCAGTTTTAATATGCGGATGATGCAAATCAAAAGCGGGACGCTCACTTGAGATGCGTGGCATGGTTAAGAAGTTATGGCGAGGTGGCGGACAGGAAGTCGCCCATTCAAGGGATGCACCATAACCCCACGGGTCATCAACACCAACCATGGGTGAATTACGCGATATCCAAATGTTGATGGCATATGGGATCATGGAGATCGCCAATAAAAATGAGCCGATTGTTGATACCGTGTTCATAAAGGTAAAACCATCGGTTGCTAAGTAATCGGCGTAGCGTCGTGGAAATCCTTTAATGCCTAACCAATGCTGAATGAGAAAAGTCAGATGGAAGCCGATAAAGAGCGTCCAAAAATGTATTTTCCCAAGTCGTTCATTGAGCATTCGCCCCGTCATCTTTGGCCACCAGAAATAGAAACCAGCAAACATCGCAAAGACTACCGTTCCAAATAAAACATAATGAAAGTGCGCTACAACGAAGTAGCTAGCAGAGACTGCAAAATCTAATGGAGGTGAGGCCAAAATAATTCCCGTTAAACCACCAAATAAGAAGGTGACAAGAAAACCCATGACAAAGAGCATGGGGGTTTCGAAGGTGACATGGCCGCGCCACATTGTGCCGATCCAGTTAAAGAATTTAACTCCCGTTGGAACACCGATGAGAAAAGTCATAAATGAGAAGAAGGGCAATAAGACCTGTCCCGTTGCAAACATGTGGTGAGCCCAGACTGAAACCGATAGCGCGGCAATTGCAATTGTTGCAGCAATTAAGCCCTTGTAACCAAAGATTGGTTTGCGACTAAAGACGGGCAAAATCTCGGTTGCGATTCCAAAGAAGGGCAACGCCAAAATATAGACTTCTGGATGGCCAAAGAACCAAAAGAGGTGCTGGAACAACATTGCGCCACCATTTGCAGGGTCAAATAAATGCGTTCCATAAAGACGATCGGATTCAAGACCAAGCAGAGCTGCGGCCAGTGGAGGAAAGGCAAGTAGAACTAAGATCGATGTCAACAGAACGTTCCATGAAAAGATTGACATACGAAACATTGTCATGCCAGGTGCGCGCATCGTGAAGATGGTCGTAATGAAGTTAACGCCTCCAAGAATTGTTCCAACACCACCGATTGCAAGTCCAACAAGCCATAGATCGGCGCCAATTCCTGGCGAGTACGTGGCATTGGAAAGTGGAACGTAAACGGTCCAACCAAAGGATGCAGCACCCCCGGGGGTGATGAAGCCGGCGAAGGCCATAATTCCGCCGAAGAGGTAGAGCCAGTAGGAGAGCATGTTCAAGCGTGGAAAGGCAACATCTGCGGCGCCGATTTGAAGGGGCATAATCACATTCGCAAAACCTACGAATAGAGGTGTAGCAAACAATAAAAGCATAATCGTGCCATGCATGGTGAAGATTTGGTTGTACTGCTCGTAACTTAAAAACTGCATCCCTGGGCGGGCAAGTTCGCTACGAAGGGCCAGAGCTAAAACTCCACCAACTAAAAACCAAACAAAGGAGGTAATGAGATAGAGATAGCCGATGGTCTTGTGATCGGTCGATGTAATCCACTTAACAAAGATTTTTCCCTTTTTCGAGGGAATCGGCGCTAATAATCTTTGAGTAGGAATATCTGCATACGTTGTCATGCTTGGTCCCCCTTGATGCTTTCAAGATAGATTTTATAGTCGGCCGGCGTTACAACTTTTAAGGTAAAGAGCATCTGCGAATGAGAGCGCCCACATAAAATATTGCACCGACCTCGAAACTCTCCCACTTTATTCGCCGTGAATTCAAGGTGGTTTGTGACCCCTGGAAGGTTTTGCATTTGAATCATGAATGCTGGAATCCAGAAACCGTGAACAACATCATTAGATTTCAATGTATATCGAACCAACTCACCCACGGGGACAACGAGTGTTGGCGGCTGTGCTGGTGTTCCAGTTACCACGGCATTAACCCCAGCTTCAGGATAAGCGAACTGCCACGACCACTGAATACCCGTGACCGAAATTTCATGCGCCGCAACGGTAGTTTTTTGCGAAATAATCGTCTCTTTTTTGGCGGTGAAATAAAACATTACTGCGACGATGAGAAAAGGAATTATTGTATAAATAATTTCAATGGGAATGTGGTACTGCGTCTGCTTGGGAAACTCTGGGCCACCAATTTTTGATCGATGAAAGACGGCGGGCCATAAAATTAAAATTAATGTAAAGACCCCAACCACGCCAGCTGCGATCCATGCCCCCTGCCAGAGCGAGAGTGATTGGTCGTTAACACTTGAAACGCCTTCTGGAAAACCAAGCTCTGAAACTTTTGAGCAACCCGTTAAAAAAAGCGTTGAAAGGAGAAGGCTCAGCCCAATAAAACCTCTTTTTTTCGCATGTAACATGAGTGCAAGGATATAGTGAAAAGCGCTTTTGTAGCGTATCGAAGTGGCGTCATTACAACGTGGTTAAGCGCAGACCGAGAAAAATAAAGTGGGAGATTTAAACCTGCACTAAATGGAGTGCGATCTCATCGGCTGCAACCTGTCCATAAGCCTGCGCAAAACGAGCGACAAATTCAGCGTGCGTAAATCGATACTCCTGGGTGCCCATGGTTTCGATGACATACGTGGCCACCAAGGCACCTAACTGAGCACATCGCTCATGTGTTAAACCCCATGCCAAGCCGGCAATAAAGCCGGATCTAAATGAATCCCCGACCCCCGTTGGATCCGTCTTTGAGCGCTCTTTAGGACAGGCAACTTGTACAAAATCTCCGCTGGCGGTTTCAACTTTTGCACCCTTGGAGCCAAGTGTCACGACGCGGACTTTGACGCGTTCCAAAATCTCACGATCACTCCAGCCGGTTTTTTGCATGGCAAGGGCTAATTCGTACTCGTTCATAAATAAGTACGCCGCCCCGTCGATGAGGAGTTTTATCTCCTCCCCGCTCATGCGCGCCATCTGTTGTGATGGATCTGCGGCAAAGGCGATTCCAGATTGGCGACAGGTTTCAGAGTGGCGCAACATCGCTTCTGGGTCATCGGGAGAAATGACGAGGATATCGAATCGCCCTGTCTTATCCATAATGGGCTGAAGTTCGATATTTCTTGCCTCGCTCATCGCACCAGGAAAAAACGATGCAATCTGATTGAGATCTTGATCCGTTGTAACCATAAAATGTGCGGTGAACAGGGTTTGCGAGACCAAGGCGTGGGAAGTGTCAACGCCATGCCTGGATAGCCAAGCTTCATAATCTGGCCAATCTTTTCCTACTGCAGCAATCAAAATTGGATTTAACCCAAGAACCCCCATGCCAAAGGCGATATTTGCCGCACATCCACCACGGCGCACATCCAGACTATCTACAAGAAATGAAAGCGAGACTTTTTCCAAAGATCCAGCAACGAGTGAGTCCGTAAACTTTCCTGAAAAGACCATTAAATGATCAAGACCAACAGAGCCCGCTACACCAATTTTCATGGGGCGATCTTAGGGTACGTACGTACGAAAATTAGTTAAATGAATCGCCGCAGGCACATGAGCCGCCAGCGTTTGGATTATCGATGGTAAATCCCTGCTTCTCAATTGTGTCGGTAAAGTCGATTGAGGCGCCCATTAAATATGGTCCGCTCATTTTGTCGATAATAACTTTTACCGTTCCAAACTCATGGATAACATCGCCATCTTGGTTGCGATCATCAAAATAAAGTTGGTAGCGAAGTCCTGAGCAGCCTCCAGGTTGAACGGAAACGCGAAGCATTAAATCATCGCGACCCTCTTGCGCCAGCAATGCAGCTACTTTTGTTGCTGCAACATCGGTCAGTACGATTGAAGCCGTTAACGCTTGGGCAGCTGTCTCTGTAGTCATGCTTTTCTCTCCTTGAGTTCGTTACCCTAATCCTACCTTCTTCGCTATATCCCGGCGACCGCACTTGGCGCGAAAAACTAATATAGTTGGCCGTATGGATACAGAATCAACTGGCAAAGGCCGACCAACCCCTAAGCGCAAAGTCTCAGAAGCAAAGCGGATTACTTCATCCCTTGCCCCTGTTGTAACAAAAGATCAAAAGCGCGCAGCGAAGTTAATTTCGCGCCAAGATCGAACTGCATCACGGGCGGCCTATCTTCGAGGAGATGAAAGCGCCCTTCCTGCTCGTGATCGGGGAGCAGAGCGCCGTTTCGTTCGAAACTATGTAGATTCACGGCGATCAATTGGCGAGTATTTTCTTCCAATTATCTTTCTCGTTCTTGTTCTCACGCTTATCCCTATTCGTGCGGTTCAGTTAGGCGCCATAGCCATTATGTATGGAGTACTGCTTATTGCCGTTGTTGATGGCATTTTCTTGAGTCGAAAGATGAGAAAACTCATCGCTGCAAAATTTCCGCAAGCGGCAACTAAAGGCTTGGGAATGTACGCCTGGCTTCGCTCCACACAGATGCGCCGATTACGTGCACCTCATCCTCAAGCCAAAGTTGGCGATCAGATTAATTAAGCCCTTGGATTTGGACTTGCGTTTTTACTAGGGTCCACTTCAGGCAATTTCCCAAGCGCTTTATCTATCGCCTTCATGGTCGCTGCATCTAGTTTGACTCCTGAAGCTTTAGCGTTTTCCTTAACTTGAGATGGTTTTGTAGCCCCCATTATCGCCGCTGAGACGTTGGGTTTGTTTAATACCCAAGCAATTGCCAGTTGGGACATCGTCAATTCCGCCTCGTGGGCAACAGGTACCAATTTCTGAACCGCAGTTAACACCTCTTCTCGCAACCAGCCCGAAATCATTCCTGCGCCATTTTTCTTATCGGTTGCGCGCGAACCTGCCGGTGCTTTTTTGCCTGGTAAATACTTTCCCGTTAAAACTCCTTGAGCAAGCGGTGACCAAACAATTTGGCCAATTCCCTCTTTCATAGACAAAGGAACGACCTCAGCCTCAATGACGCGCCAAAGCGCTGAATACTGCGGTTGGCTGGAGACAAAACGGTTGTACCCCAACGCATCTTGAATTTCGAGCGCCGAAGATATTTGCGAAGCGTCCCACTCTGAAAAACCAATGTAATGAACTTTGCCTGCACGAATTAAATCATCGAAAGCACTCAATGACTCTTCGAGTGGAGTTTCATAATCAAAGCGATGCATCTGGTACAGATCGATGTGATCGGTTTGTAAGCGCTTGAGCGATGCGTTAGCCGATTCAATAATGTGTTTGCGCGATAAACCGCGATCATTTTTTCCGGGACCAGTTGGCCAATAAACTTTCGTGAAGAGCTCATATGATTCGCGACGCACGCCTTTAAGTGCTTTACCTAAAACAGTTTCGGCTCGGGTTCCAGCATAAACATCGGCGGTATCAAAGGTTGTTATACCTTCATTGAGCGCGGCTTTAACGCACTTGATCGCGGCTTCGGCTTCGACTTGAGAGCCATGCGTAATCCAGTTTCCATATGCAATTTCCGAAACGTACATTCCAGTGCTACCCAAACGGCGATATTCCATATGTAGACTCTAGAGCCTGCGCGTCTAGTTGCCAACATGGATGCCCGCATGGTTTGCTTCTCCCACAATTTAATAGCTTTTTCATTAGGGGAAGTTCGGTGAAATTCCGACGCTGACCCGCAACCGTATAACTCGTCTTAACGAATGAGTGAAGTCGGATTACCTAATGCGAAGGCGCAAGCGACAAACACCCGCCGAGGTTTGCGGGGTGTGGTCCAACATCTGAGCGGATTTTTCGCTTTTATGCGGTGCTACCCCTGTGAGACTCTTTAATTTTCGAGAGGCATCACATCAATGAAAATCAAATCTATTTTTTTAACTTTACTTATTCTCCTGACCTCAATGTTCGTTCTGCCATCGGCAGAGGCAGCCGGTAAAGGCTGGCGGTATTGGGGATATTTCCAAAGCGCACCTGGAAAAAGTACGTGGGTTGCGGCTATGACGGGCCCAACGGTCGATATAGCCGATGGCGCGGTTGAAGGTTGGTCATTTGTATTTAGCAGTGATGACATACCCTCGATTGCACCTAAAGTGAAGCCGAATTTCAAAGCTATTTGTGGTGGCACCAAGGCAGATTCAGATACCAAGCGAATCGCCCTCGTCGTTGAATTTGGTTCACCTGTGTGGGCGCCAAAAGGTGAAAAAACTTCAAAGACAATTACTCGTTGTGTACGCACGGCTAATGATTCACAAGGAATCGACGTGCTTGGACAAGTTGTAAAAATTAGAGCGGCAGC
>JAYTTL010000335.1:0-1080 GCA_043745325.1 Actinomycetes bacterium | reverse complement strand
GAGTTTGACGTGGTGTATCTAAACCAAAGTTACGCGCCATCACTACACCTCCTTATATGTAACAGGTGATTTTTCACGGTGATCATGTCGCCAATTCTCTGGCAATAAGTGATCAAGAACATCATCCACAGTTATCGCGCCTAGCAGGCGTGCGTTGGCATCGACTACAGGCAGTGAAAGCATGTTGTAACTTGCTAGGTGAGAAGAGACTTCATTTAGACTCGCTTCTGGCGAGACTCCTTTGGAATCCGTATCGACGATGGAACCAAGAAGTGTTGAAGGGGGTTCGCGAAGTAAGCGCTGGTAGTGCACAGTCCCTATAAAACGCCCCGTTGGGGTTTCAAGGGGTTGGCGTGCAATGTAAACCTGTGACGCTAAAGCTGGTGAGATCTCTTTCTGACGCACGGCAGCTAGCGCATCTGCAACCGAATAATCAGCACTCATCACAATTGGTTCAGTGGTCATCATTCCGCCAGCAGAATATTCCTCATAGTTCATAAGTCTGAGAACATCTTCGGCGTCGTCAGGCTCCATCAGTTCGATTAATGCCTGTGCACGTTCCTGTCCGATTTCACGCAACAAGTCGGCGGCATCGTCGGGATCCATTTCACCCAGAACGTCGGCAGCACGTTCGCCTTCGAGTTCGGCAATTAGTGCAACTCGATTACTCTCATCCATTTCTTCTAGAACATCGGCAAGTCTCTCATCATCTAAGGCACCAGCGACTTCAACGCGGCGTTTAGCCGGTAAGTCTTGAAGCACGGCTGCAAGATCGGCAGCTCGTAAGTTGGCAAGAGTAGAAAGAAGATTTGCAAAACCTTGATTTTGTTCGGCATGTGCAAAACCAATAACTTCTTCCCAGGCAACGGTGGAGGTTGCACCCTTACGGCGAAGTCCTCGACCCGCTCGCATTATGTGCACACGATTTATGAGCCAATCTCCGGTGCGATTTTGTTCCATTCCCAGATCTTCAACTACTACGGGCTCATTAGCTGCAATCAAAGTTATTGAGCGATCGAGCATATCTCCGAGAACCAAAGTTTCTCCAGAGCGCGTTTCATATCTACGCATATTTAATAA
>JAYTTL010000334.1:0-4046 GCA_043745325.1 Actinomycetes bacterium | reverse complement strand
TTGGATTCGTTATTGCATTTAATCCAACTCTCTCACTAAGTACGCTTGTGGTTGGCTATGAGAGTCTACTATCTTCGTGTATGTTAATGATTGCTGCTTTAATTACTAAATCCAGACAATCTGTAAACAATCGTAAAATTGTTACATTGATTCTTGGAGTAGGAGCTTTCTCGGCGCTAGCTTCTTTTATTCAACCAAGATGGATTTTGACTTCTATAATTATTGCAATTGTCTGGGCGCTTATGTATCAAAACCGTAAAGTGCAAAATAGTTATTCTTGTCGGAGTAATTAGCGTAATGTCAATTGCGCCAGCCTTAATAATTCAACGGAATATACAATCGGTCAACAAAGCGGTGATTGCAACAATTCTTGGTGGAAACATGGCAGTTGGTGCGGGTGATGAAACGTCTGGCGGATATCCACATACTGGTCCAGCTGTCCCCTGTGAACCAAAACCTCCAGCCACTTCGGTCTCTGACAGTCAAATGCTGAAATGTGTTGTGAAGTGGTATGCAGGACACCCGGCAAAGGGAGTTCGATTATTTTTGAATAAGGGATTTTTTTTCTGGTCGCCATGGTCCGGCCCATTTGGTGAAGGAACGATGGCGCGCAACCCGTGGCTTAAATTTAGTCCAATAAACAGCATCGCCAGAGGCAGCCAAAATGGAAGCGATCTCGTCAATAAATTTATTGGTAAGGCGGTGTCAATTCTTTGGGTGTTGGGCTGCATCTCTCTATTTTTTATCGGCTTTTTCTGGCTTCGCTCGATGCGTGGTATTTACTCCAATATTGCCTTTGTGACCTTTATTCCAGTGGTAATTTCATGGTTGATAGCAATGGGCACCGTAGGGGATCACCGTTATCGCATCCCGACTATGCCACTGAGCCTATTTCTACAAGTAATGGGGTATTTTGCCCTGCGCCATAAGGCTAAAACCGGCTCATTTGCACTCACTTTGGAGCCAGTAGCCAAGGCGCGCTAATCTAGGCGTCTGAAGAACCAACATAGTTAAGGAGGTCGCTTTATGGGTCGCGGCCGAGCCAAAGCAAAACAGACCAAAGTTGCGCGGGACTTAAAGTACAACGCACAGGATATGGATCTTGATCGCTTAACCAAAGAGTTACACGGTGAAGTAGATTCATCAAATAATAAAGATGATGACGACCCTTTTGCTGAGGGCAACTACATTCCACGTGCGTGAGACCAACTCCATACGTTGCATCCCTTCGTATCTACGAACCACTTTCAGCATTTGAACCTGTAGATCGTTTGCGTTGGCAATCCCTTGATAGTGGTGAGTCAAGCTTTATTTTTGAGGAGGAGTTAGCACTTCGGCGATTAGTTTTTCCGGAAACTCCGACGGGTCGCCCAGACGGTGCTCATATACTCGAAGTTGATGGTGAACGGTATGTATCTCCTTGGGCAACTGCAACGCGTTGTTGGGCCGCACTAGATAATTTCAAAGCTTCTTTACCGAGCACCGTCGTACCGTTTTTTGTAACTCCTGCAATCGAGAATGTAATTACGGCAGGAGTAGATTTGCTTGAAGACAAAGTGCCACACATTCTTAATGAAACTTGGGTAATTCCGCCTCGGTGGTTCTTACTCTTTTTACCAGAGGAGCGTCAACGAGGCGAGGATGCATCAGGTCTTTTTACGACAGCACGTACAACTATTGCCCATGCGAAAATGCGCGCGAAGGCTGCACACGAAACCGTCGTCAGTGCATTCGGTGAAGGTCCGGTAGAACAAGATCTTGAGGGCTTACTTGAGTGGCTGGAAATGTTTCACCCAAAATCTTATGTTGAACTAGATTATGGCGGACTTGCAATCTATTTAGACAAATCTCTTCGAGATAATGGTGAAGATGGTCTATCGGCCGATACATCGATAGAAGATGTTTTGCGTTCACTTGTTGGCTTAGCTGCCGCCGATGGCATGCTTGCGGGCCAAGGATATGAAAGATTAGTCTCGCGTTGGCGCAAAGTGCAGGCTCTCGAATCTGCTAATTAATCGACTTCAAACTATTGCTTTGCTAAGTAGAAATGGGAATACTTCACTTCAATATGACTCGCCTACCTGATGCAGAGGTTCTCCTAACACCTAAAGAGGTGGCAGCGCGCTTTCATGTAAATCCAAAGACTGTTACTCGATGGGCCAAAGCGGGTAAATTAACTGCAATACGTACTCTCGGAGGCCACCGCCGTTATCGCGAATCGGAAGTATTAGAGCGTTTGCGCGAGTATAAAGAGGATACAAACTAAAGATAGGATTGACTCATGGCCGATGAGAAGAAACCCGTAGATGATGCCCGTGCAAAGTTTTTAGAGGCGTTAGAGAAGAAGAAGCATAAGAACTCTTCTCTTCCTGGTAGCGGAAATGCATCGGGTCCAAAAACCAGTGGCGCACAAGCAGGTGGCGCACCTGCCCCACGTTTTCAGCGTAAATCAGGACCTTCGGGCTCTGCGGGCTAATAGTTTTTAGAGCAGTCCGCGTCGTTTCAACAAAGGCTCAATCTTTGAATCTCTGCCCCTGAAATTTCTAAACATCTGCATCGAATCTATTGATCCGCCACGTCCGAGCAACGTATCCCTAAAGTAATCACCATTTTTGCGGAGTAGGCCGCCATTTTCTTTGAACCAATCCACGGTATCGGCATCTAATACTTCAGACCAGATATATCCGTAGTACCCAGCAGAATAACCACCTGCAAAAATGTGTGAGAAATATGTTGAACGATAGCGAGTAGGTACTGGCGCAAAATCTAAACCATAATCTTTAATCACTTGTGCTTCAAAACCCTCAACATCGCTAATTTTTTGGGCCTCCTCGCTAGTTAAGGAGTGCCAAGCAAGATCTAGCACCGCTGCAGCTAAGTAACTTGTCGTTGCGTGGCCCTCATTGAAGCTTGATGCAGCGTTTAAATTATCAATCCATTCTTGGGGAAGTTTTTCACCGGTCTCAAAGTGTCGTGCATAATTTTCGACAACCTCGGGCCATAAAATCCACATTTCATTTACTTGCGATGGAAACTCAACGAAGTCTCTTTGTACATTTGTACCAGACACGCGTGGGTACTTAACTTGAGATAACAGGCCGTGAAGTGCATGCCCAAATTCATGAAACAAAGTTGTAGTTTCATCATACGTAAGCAAGGTAGGTTTGCCTGATGGTGGCTTAGGAATATTCAAATTGTTAACGACAACGGGGAGCTGATTTAGCAAAAAACTTTGGTCTACAAGGTTGTTCATCCATGCTCCACCTCGCTTGGAATCGCGCGTATAGAAGTCACCAATAAATAGTCCCAGCGAAGTACCATCCTCATTATTTACCTCAAATGCTCGTGCCTCTGGATGGTAAGTGGTTAAATCTGAGCGCTCTTTAAATGTGATTCCGAAGAGTGTGTTAGCAGCAAAGAAAACTCCTTCATGTAAAACGCGCTCAAGCTCAAAATAGGGGCGCATTTTAGAAGTATCGATATTAAACCTTCCTAAGCGAAGCTTTTCAGTATAAAAGCCCCAGTCCCACGATTCAATTTCCTCCCCTGATAACTTTGCAAGATCTTCGGCCTCGGCCCGGGCATTGCGAACCGCAGCAGGTGCGATTTTTTGCAACATTGCATGAACTTTGTCTGGATGTTCGGCAGTTTGAACGGCAATCACATGTTCGGCATGAGTTTGCTTTCCAAATAAGCGTGCACGCTCGGCACGTAACTTAACTATTTGCAACAAAATGGGTTTATTATCACTTTCATTTGAACGATTTGCTTTGAGCTTCGACGCATTCATAATTTTCTTTCGAAGCTCGCGATTGGTCAGCGAATCAAGTACTGGATTGCCCGTGAAATTGACCATCGCGATGAGCCATTTCCCATCAACTCCTCGGTCTTTGGCAGCAGCAGAAGCGGCCGAGATTTCGTTTTCACTTAAACCTTCAAGCTCCTCAATATTTTCTACGATAACTGCCAAATCATTAGTGTCTTTCAAAACATTTTTCGAAAATTGAACCTCTAACTTAGAAAGCTCCTCATTTAGCTGTTTTAAC
>JAYTTL010000333.1:0-4062 GCA_043745325.1 Actinomycetes bacterium | reverse complement strand
TTGGACCCTTGGCAGGACAGATGCGTGCGGCGACAATGGCCGCTGCTACAACTTTGGCCTTTTCAGTTACATTCGGAGGGGTTGTCTGTGTGATTGCTGTCGGATTACTTGCGATTTTTATGCCTAAATTTCGCCGATATGACGCTAAAACCAATGAGTATGCGCTAGCAAAACTTCGTGAGAATGAAAAGTTAGAAAATAGTTGACCATTTCATTTTGAAATTTTTCCGTGAATGCATAAAAAAATAGAAAAAAGAAATGCGACACGCACTCAATTATTTTCTCGACAATGTGGCATTTTCTTCCAATTAGTGTCACGCTTATCCACGAAAAGGTTTGGGTGACGGATCCGAACCATTCCGATAGGAGAAGTACGTGGCCGCAGCAAAGAAAGCAGCACCTAAGAAGCGCAAGAAGGCAGCTGTGAAAGCAGCAGCACCAAAGAAGCGCAAGAAGGCAGCTGTGAAAGCAGCAGCACCAAAGAAGCGCAAGAAGGCAGCAGCTAAGAAAGCTGCTCCAAAGAAGCGCAAGAAGGCAGCTGTGAAAGCAGCTGCTCCAAAGAAGCGCAAGAAGGCAGCAGCTAAGAAAGCTGCTCCAAAGAAGCGCAAGAAGGCAGCTGTTAAGAAAGCTGCTCCAAAGAAGCGCAAGAAGGCAGCAGCTAAGAAAGTTGTAGCTCCAGCTGCAGCACCAAAGAAGCGCAAGAAGGCAGCAGCTAAGTAATTAGCAATTAAAAAAACCCGCCACTTTCATGTGGCGGGTTTTTTTATGCAGTTATTTTTCGCAGGTACTCTCTTTACGAAATGACTCTTGAATACGAGAGAAAATTATGAAGAGGTTCTCTTGATCTTCTTTGCTTAAGTGGTTTACAAATCTTTCGCGAACACTCTCAACATGATCTGGCGCCGCGGCGACAATTGCTTTCCAACCTTTAGGTGTCATAACTGCGAAATATCCACGCTTATCCGATGGGCATGCCTCACGTTTTACCCAACCGGCTTTTTCCATAACTTTCATTCGATGCGATAGCCGCGAGCGCGAGAGCAGACCAATCTCAGCAAGCTCACTCATACGCATCTTTCGATCAGGAGCATCGCTTAGCGCAGCTAAAATCTCATAATCAGGCATTGACAAATCATGACCATCTAAATCATTATCTAAAGCCTCCAATAATCGACGGCTAGCGATGATGTAACTGCGCCAGGCCTTCATTTCGACTGGGCTAAGCCACTGTGGTGCGATAGCGTTTTGCTCTGGCATAAGGAGAGTCTACGCTAAGACGTTGAACCTTCAACTACTTTTGCCTAAGGGAGTTCACGCATGCCAATCAGCCCCATTACTCGTCTTAGCCTTAGTGGTTTAGATTTTAGCCATATCGATCCAACGCTTCGTATTCAAGATGATCTCTATCGCCACTTTAACGGAGAATGGCTAAAAACCGCTGTTATCCCGCCAGATCGCGCCAGCGACGGCGCTATTGCAACTCTTCGCGACTTATCTGAAAAACAGGTACGAGCCATAATCGAAAGCGCCACCGGGTCAGACGAGGCCATAAAGATCGGTGATCTATACACATCATTTATGGCAGCCGATGCAATTGAGTCAAAAGGATATACACCGATTCTCAACAATCTTGCACGTGCCGATTCGATTCGAACTCTCACGGATTTTATTTCGGTTATGTCCTGGCTTGAAGCACGCGGCCTCGGTGGTGTTTTTGGATCTTTTATTTACGCCGACCAGATGGATGCGTCGACAAATATTCTCTACTTAACACAAGGCGGAATCTCCCTTCCCGACGAGTCGTACTATCGCGAAGAAAAGTACGCCGACATCCGAAGCGCTTTTCTGGCCCACGTTGAGGCCATGTTTTCACTCGTTGGAATCGCAGATGGTGCCGATCTCGCGACAAAGATACTTAACCTTGAAACACGCATCGCAAGCCACCACTTTGATGCAGTCAAAAATCGAGACGCAACATTGACGTATAACAAGTTGAGTCGAGCCGAAATCGTTGCTCTGATGCCAACTTTTGACTTTGAACTTTACTTATCAGCTGGAGATATCCCGGCCGAAGTTTTAGTTTCACTCGTAGTTCAGCAACCTTCATTTTTTACTGGCCTCTCAGAAATTCTCTCTCACTTCGATCGTGATTCATGGGTTGCCTGGCTTAAGTGGAACATCATCAGTGGATCAGCAAGTTATCTTTCTAGTGATTTAGTAGATCAAAACTTCGCTTTCTATGGCAAAACTCTCTCCGGTACCCCTGAACTTCGCGAGCGCTGGAAGCGTGCTGTTTCTTTGGTTGAGGGATCACTCGGTGAAGCGGTCGGTAAAACCTATGTAGAGCGCCATTTTCCACCCGAGGCCAAGATAGCAATGGAGCAACTTGTTGCTCATTTAATTGAGGCTTATCGCATAAGCATAAATGAGCTGGATTGGATGAGTGATGAGACAAAACTTAAGGCGCTAGAAAAACTTCATAAATTTACCCCAAAAATCGCCTACCCCCATAAGTGGCGGGATTATTCGGGGCTTCACAGCGAGCCACATGATCTCTTTGCAAATATCGGCCACGTTAACAAATTCCAACGTGACTTTGAGTTAGCCAAGATTGGCCAGCCTGTAGATCGCGATGAGTGGCAAATGACTCCACAGACCGTGAATGCCTATTACAACCCCGTTATGAACGAGATTGTCTTTCCTGCAGCTATTTTGCAACCTCCATTTTTTTCACTCGATGTAGATGATGCCGTGAACTACGGCGCAATCGGAGCGGTCATTGGCCATGAAATCGGCCATGGTTTTGATGATCAAGGCTCAAAGTACGATGGAGATGGAGCACTCAACAACTGGTGGAGTGATACCGATCGCACCGCATTTGAACTTCGATCTAATGCCCTCATCGAGCAGTACAACCAGCTACGCCCCGAAGAAACGCCTGACATCACTGTTAATGGCGCACTTACTGTTGGCGAGAATATTGGCGACCTAGGCGGCTTAAGCATTGCGTATAAGGCATATCAAATCTCACTTGCAGGTAAAACCTCACCGGTGATTGATGGCTTCACAGGCGAGCAGCGTCTATTTTTTGGCTGGGCACAAGCCTGGCGAGGAAAAGTGCGGCCTGAAGAACAACGTCGCCGGATTGCAACCGATCCGCACTCCCCTCATGAGTTCCGTTGCAACGTGATTGTCAGTAATTTCACTCCCTTTTACGAGGCTTTTGGGGTTACGGAAAAAGATGCGTTATGGCGGGATGAAAAATCTCGCATTCAGATTTGGTAGCGCGTGGATTTCTCTTTTAATATCAGGCACGCCTCAATTGATTCCTTAGCGCGCGTTGGCACAATTACAACGCCCCATGGAGAGATTCAAACACCGGCATTTATTCCGGTTGGCACAAAAGCCACGGTTAAATCGGTACTTCCAGAGGCGATGGCCGATCTTGGCGCACAAGCTTTGCTTGCTAATGCCTACCACCTTTATTTACAACCCGGTGCCGACATCATCGATGAGGCTGGTGGGCTAAGCGAATTCATGAACTGGCCCGGCCCAACTTTCACAGATTCAGGTGGCTTTCAAGTTTTATCATTGGGGGTTGGTTTCAAAAAAGTTTTGGCGATGGATAGTAAGACTTTTCGAGCAGATGATGTCATAGCCGATAACAAAGCGCGGCTAGCCCATGTCGATGACGAAGGTGTCACCTTTAAATCTCACTTAGATGGGTCTATTCATCGTTTTACTCCGGAGATTTCAATGCAGGTCCAACACCACATAGGTGCCGACATAATTTTTGCCTTTGATGAGTGCACGACTTTGCATAACACTCGCGGCTACCAAGAACAGGCCATCGATCGCACTCATGCTTGGGCTCTTAGATGTTTGGATGAACACAGGCGATTGAGCGAGGAGCGAAAAACCAAGCCTTACCAAGCCCTCTTCGGCGTAATCCAGGGAGCCCAATACGAAGATTTACGAAAAAAGGCGGCCGGTGATTTGGGCCAGATACAATCATCAGGAATTGGATTCGATGGCTTTGGAATCGGCGGTGCGATGGACAAA
>JAYTTL010000332.1:0-1089 GCA_043745325.1 Actinomycetes bacterium | reverse complement strand
CCGCTGAGCAAAAATGAGCTGACCAGGATTATGAGGAGCTTCGGATATTTCATAAGGAAAGAATACTTCGCACCATCTGCTCTGGATAAGGTTATGTCAAAGGCATGAGTGCTAGCGCGGGTTGCCTTCATCACAACCAAGAGTGACTTCGTAACCTGCTCAATCTCGCCCATATTCGAGCGTGCTGGGGCAGGTTCGCAATCGTTTTACCACAGGAACTCTTGAGGAATCTCGCAGAAGAGGCACAAAGCATGGGCTTAGTTTCTACTTGCGAGCCAGTTTGACCCGCACCCATCTTTGAGGAGTCAATTATGAAGGTAAAAAAAGTTTTGAGTGTGGCCATCTTGGCCTCTGGTTTGATGTTAGGTCCTGTAAGCGCCGTCCATGCCGATTCAACCCCACTTCCAGCTGATTCTAATTCCGCGGCTTATCAGGCAGCGGTAGCTAAATTTCAAGTAGATATTCTTCAATACCGAATTCAAGTTGCAAAAATCGGAATTGCATATCGAGTGGCCATGGATACATATTGGAGCGCAGTGCAGGCTGCCGAAGCCAAATATTACGCCGATTGGAAAGCGGCAATTGAGCAATATCAAGCACTTCGTAGCGCTTATCAAGCAAAGGTCGCACCCCTTGCCGCTATACGGAAAATTGCTGTGCAAAAAGCAGATGCTGAATTTCTTGCTGCAATCGCAGTATCCGGTGCAACAAATGCTCAATTAGAACTTGCACTTAAAAACCATGATGTAGCAATAGATGCTGCAAACACATTATTTAAATCTGCAGTTACTGCTCTTGGCCCAGAGCCAGTCAAGCCAATTAAACCGGCCGAACTCAATCGACCACCAGCTCCAGTAAAACCAGATGCACCTGTTAAACCCGTTGCACCAGGAAAGCAGGCTAAAGAAGACAAGCCTGTCAAGACTCCAAAGCCAGATAAAACCAAGAAGCCTTAAAACTTACTAAACAAAACCCCCGAACTATCACTTCTGAACTGAACCCCAAAAGTTGGACACTTAAAGAAGAGTCCAAATCGAAGGGCTAAGTTCAATGGACAACAGGGTCAAGCATCAAATTGAAACCCGCATC
>JAYTTL010000331.1:0-4071 GCA_043745325.1 Actinomycetes bacterium | reverse complement strand
CCGGCATCGCGAATCTTTTTAATGAGCGTTGCTAACTCCACTTTTTCAGCTGGATTAAAGCCAGCAGCCGGCTCATCGAGTAGGAGCAGTTTCGGAGATGTTCCCATCGCTCGGGCAATCTCTAATCGACGCTGATCTCCATAAGGAAGATTTTTCCCTAACTGATCGGAGCGGTGACCAATACCCATGAAATCAAGAAGCTCTTGAGCGCGAATGCGATCTCTTTTTTCTTCATGGCGAGAGCGCGGTAAACCAAAAAGCGCGCCCGGTAAACCTGAGCGTTTATGAACATCGGTTGCCGTTATAACATTTTCAAGCGCCGTCATTTCTCCCCATAAACGAACATTTTGAAATGTTCGTGCCATTCCAGATTTCGTAATGTGATGGCGCTTCATACCAACAATATTCTTACCCTCAAAAATAACTTCACCAATAGTTGCCTGATAGACACCTGTAATAACATTAAAAACCGTGGTCTTGCCGGCACCGTTTGGACCGATGAGGGCGCAGATTTCCTCTTTATGAACTTCAAGGTTGAGCGAATCTAAGGCTGTTACGCCACCAAAGCGCATGGTGAGATTTTTTAGTTCAAGAATCTTTTCCTTCATTTATTTGGCTTCTTTCGGCTTAATTTTTTCGCGTTTTTTACGCGGCAATAGACCATCTGGCCGTACATTCATAATCACAAGTAGAACCAATCCAAAGACAAGTTGACGCGAATTGCTAATAAATCGGATGCGCTCTGGAAGGTAGGCCAAAATAGATGCACCGAGGATTACTCCCCACATGTTTCCCATACCACCAAAAACAACGCAGGCGAGAATGAGAACTGAAACATTGAAAGTGAACATATCTGGTGCAATAAACATCACTTTGGATGCGTAAATTACACCTGCCGCTCCACCAATAGCCGCGCCGATGCTAAAGGACCATAACTTATAAACAAGCAGGTTCACGCCCATGAGCGCGGCAACATCCTCATCTTGGCGGATCGCCTCCCATGCCCGGCCTGGCCGGCGAATAGTAAAGCGTCGAACCATCCAAATCACGAGAAGAATCATGATGAAGATAATCCAGAAATATCCAGCATGATCATTGAGTTCAAACTTTTGACCAAAGATTGGCGGTGGATTCGGAATTCCAACTACTCCGTTAGGTCCACCCGTTTGAGTTAAATTCAGTGCAATTATTCGAACAATCTCGCCAAATCCCAGAGTTACGATAGCTAAATAATCACCGCGCAAACGTAATGCGGGAAGACCAAGAAGAAGCCCCGCTAACATCGCAAAACCAATTCCAAATGGCAGGATCTCCCACGTGTTTAACTTTGTCGTTGTTCCTAAAATGCCCATGGTGTAGGCGCCGATGGCAAAGAAGGCGACGTAACCCAAGTCCAAAAGTCCTGATTTTCCAACCACAATATTTAAACCCAAAGCCATCAAAACAAACATCGCGATGGGATAGACCAAAACCGCCTGATAAGAAGTAATGGGAGTATTCAAGAAACTGGTCAGAGGAAAGGTGCCGGCATATGGCAAGAGCCCCACTAGAACGATGACCGTGAGCACAAAGCTCACTCTCTTCATCCGGTTCCAGTTTTCCCAGATTGAGGCGCCTTTATCCCGAATATTTAACATCATGTTCTCGTTTGCTGGACAGCTTCACCGAAGATGCCACTTGGTTTGATGAGTAGAACTAGGACTAAAACTAGAAAGACCGTTACCGATTTCCATTGTGAGCCAAGAATTGCCGACGAGAACTGCTCTAAGACGCCTAAAAATATTCCCCCATAAAATGCGCCACGCAAGTTACCGATTCCTCCAAGAACTGCGGCGGTAAATGCAGCCAACCCTAAGTTAAAACCTACGTTGAACTGCGTCGTCTCATACACAGTTGTGTAGAAAAATGCAGCTGCGCCAGTGGTTAACCCGCCGATAAAAAAAGTCAATGAGATGACTCGATTGAGATTGATACCCATCAATTTCGAATTTTCTTCACTCATAGAGACCGCTCGAATCGCTTTGCCGAGGCGGGAACGATTAACAAAGCGATCGAGGGCAAAGAAAATGATTGATCCCGCAACAATAATGAGTACAGTATCGATTCGAAAGTTTGCCCCTGCAACTTCACCGAAAGACCATTTTTCAAGTAGTCGCGGCGACGTGAGGGGCGCGGAGTGTGAATAAATGCGCACTGCCTCTGAGAGAACAATCGAAACCGCAATAGCAGAAATTAAACTTGCCAGGCGATTTGTACCTAAAGCGCGCAAGCGTCGATAGGCAACTAATTCGACCAGCACCCCGAGAGCTCCACAAATGAGGGCTGAAAAGACCAGCGCAAATATGAGCGTGTAGATTAATTTAAAACCATGGAGAGGATCGGAGTCAGTTGCATTCTTGAGAATCGTGACTTGGGCAATCACGGTTGCAAAAGTCCCAACCATAACTACTTCAGAGTTAGCAAAGTTTATAAGACGTAGTACGCCATAGACCATGGTGTAACCAAGGGAGATCAATACATAAATAAAGCCAAGAGCGACACCTTGCAAACAAAGCGACCAAAACTGTGTTGTTAAAACTGAGAAATTCATATCATCCACTTCATTGTAGTAATCGCAGCCACCCCTAAATCTATATTTCTAGATCTAGGTGTGGCTGCGATTATTTGATACTTATATTATTTATGCAACGCCTACGTAGGCGATTTTTCCATCCTTGATAGTGAAAGCACCAACTGCTGCTCCACCGATGATGTCGCCATATCGGTCGAACCTAATTGTGTCGCCAGCGATGCCTTTGAAGGAGCCGTTGGTTATGCAGTTTTGTATTCCTGGGCGACTAATAGCTCCCTGCTTGATGCATGCAAGGAAGATATTTGTTGCATTGTATGTTGATGTGACATACGTACCAGGAACTTTGATTCCAGTGTACTTAGTAAATGCAACCATCTGCGCAGCAGTTGCCACGTTCTCAAATGGGACATCGGCCGCAGTTAGACGTGAACCTTCGGCGGCATTTTTTCCAGCGTTAACTGGGAAGTCAGCTTTGAGAGTTCCATCTCCTGATGCAAAGACTCCTGTATAACCACCGTCGCGCAAAGCCTTAACAAACTTTGCAGCATCTGGTGCATATCCGCAATAAATAACTACGGTTGCTCCTGAGGCTTTTACCTTTGCAACTACTGATGTGTAATCACTTGTATTTGCAGGAACTGAATCTTTTCCAACATTCATTGCCGCGGTAATAGTCTTCTTTGCATACTCTGCAAGACCGGCACCGTAGGCACTTACGTCATCTACTAGGTAAACCTTTGGAGCAGTAATTCCCTTTGTTGCATAGCGAACAAGGGCTGGACCTTGGAATTTATCGTTTGCCACAACACGTTTGAAAATTGGAAAGCCGTTAACTGGAGCTTTCTTATCGGTCAATGACACGCGCGTTGCAGACATTGAAATCAATGCAAGTCCGCCGGCTTTGTAAGCAGGAAGTGAGGCCTGTGTTGCGCCAGAGTAAGCAGGTCCGATCAGACCAATAATGGATTTATTTGATGCAATACCAGGTGCAACCGATGCTGCAACTGTTGGATCTCCCTGATCATCTGCAAGAACTAATTCGACCATAACCGATGGATTTGATGCGTTGTACTCTAAGAGTGCAAACTTTGCACCCGTTAATTCATCTTGTCCTGTTAACGCGTTAGGTCCAGTTAATGGAGCTTGAAACGCTAAATAAACAGTCTTCGGTGCTGCAATCGCTGTTGAAACTGCAGAAACGCCAAAAATCAGCGATGCGACAGAGACCACGGCGAGGGACCGCTGAATCTTCTTATTCATGTAAAGCCTTCCTGTAAGTTTTTCTGTCCCGGTTGGGGAAGATGCAAGGGTATGGTGCCAGCACCCATATGGCTAACCCAAGTCAGGCGCGTTATGTTACTTTTACGTTACAAAAAATCTGGGGAATTGTCAGTTAACTATGCGCCCCGGTTCCTAAATAAGCCTCGCGCACTGCTGGATCATTGAGTAGATCGGCAGCGGCTGCCTCTTTCACAACGTTTCCGGTCTCAAGGATGTAG
>JAYTTL010000330.1:0-15489 GCA_043745325.1 Actinomycetes bacterium | reverse complement strand
GCGACAAGTAAAAGACAGGGCCACCGATAGGATTTCACTGTGAATCTAGAAGCCGTAATCGTGCTTGCAGCAGGTGACGGAACACGGATGAAATCAAGCCAAGCGAAAGTTTTACACACCGTTGCCGGCCGCTCTTTACTCGGCCATGTACTTACCGCGGTCAATTACTTAGATCCAGAAGAGATACGCATTGTGGTTGGGGCGGGCCGTGAAAGCGTCGAGGCGCATATTGCCGAGATTGCGCCAGCGGCATTTACCATCTACCAAGAAAAGCGTGATGGAACCGGACATGCTGCCCAATTAGCGTTGGCAGGCAAGGAAGTTAGTGGCACGGTTTTAGTTTTAGCAGGGGACACACCAATGCTCACAGGTTTTTCTCTCGCCACATTTCTTGAAGCGCATGTTGCTGGGGGATTTGTCGCATCCGTTTTGACGGCCGAACATCCTGATCCAACTGGCTATGGACGCATTATTCGAGATGAGAACGGTGAACTTCTTCGGATCGTTGAAGAGCGCGATGCAAGCGATGAAGAGAGATTTATCTTTGAAATTAACTCTGGAGTCTACGCATTTGAGGGAACAGAGTTAGTAAAGGCAATTGCAAAACTCGATAAAGCTAATGCTCAGGGTGAGCTCTATTTAACCGACGTAATCGGAATTTTGAAAGCTGAAGGCGCATCAATCGCGGCAATTATGATTGAGGATTTTACTGAAATCTTAGGTGTGAACGACCGGATTCAATTAGCTGATAGTGCTGCACTTTTGCGTGATCGGATTAATGAATCGTGGATGCGTCAAGGCGTCACAATGATTGACCCAACTACGACATGGATTGATTCAACAGCGCAGCTTTCCAGCGACGTGATTGTGCATCCAGGCAGTGCAATTCTGGGCACGACAACAATTGCAACAGGCGCCGTGATTGGTCCTCGAACTACCCTGACAGATTGCCACGTTCACAAAGGTGCCTCTGTTTTAGAATCAGTTGCAATTGATGCGGTGATTGGTGAAGGCGCGCTCGTTGGCCCATTCACATATCTTCGCCACGGTACGGTCTTGAACAATTTCACTAAGGCGGGAGCATTTGTTGAAATTAAGAACTCAACGGTAGGGGCTGGATCGAAAGTTCCGCATCTTTCATATGTAGGCGATGCCACTATTGGAGAGGGCACCAATATTGGGGCGGCAACAATTTTTGTAAACTACGACGGTGTCGACAAGCATCACACGCATGTTGGCAATCATGTTCGAATTGGTAGCGACACGATGCTGGTCGCTCCGCTCACAATTGGTGATGGCGCATATACCGCGGCAGGTTCGGTAATAACCGAGGACATTCCCGCGGGCGCAATTGGAGTTGGCAGAGCTAAACAGAGAAATGTATTAAGTTGGGTAATGAGAAAACGTGCAGGAACACAATCGGCAAAGGCCGCCGAAGCGAGCGAGAAGAAAGGCTAAACATGGGCGAAATCCGGTTATCCTCAGAAAAGCGATTGCGTTTATTTACTGGTCGTGGATACCCCGAATTAGCCGATGATGTGGCCCTAGAACTCGGTGTCGAATTAACACCGACATCTGCTTATGATTTTGCAAATGGTGAAATATTCGTGCGATTTGAAGAGTCCGTGCGCGGCTGCGATGCATTCGTACTTCAGTCCCACTCTGCGCCCGTTAATAAGCAGATCATGGAACAGCTCATCATGGTGGATGCTCTTAAGCGAGCATCGGCAAAACGAATAACAGTTGTCACCCCGTTTTACGGTTATGCACGCCAAGATAAAAAGCATCGCGGGCGCGAACCGATTTCAGCTCGCTTAATGGCCGATCTTTTCAAAACTGCAGGTGCCGATAGGTTGATGGTCGTTGATCTTCATACTTCGCAGATCCAAGGTTTTTTCGATGGTCCGGTCGATCATTTATTTGCACTTCCAATGCTTGCCAATTACGTCGCCAGCAAAGTCGATCGCTCTCGCGTGACCATAGTTTCACCTGATTCAGGTCGGGTTCGCGATGCTGAACGATGGTCGGATATTTTGGGTGGTTGCCCCATCGCTTTTATTCATAAAACTCGTGACCCACGTGTTCCTAATGAATCTATTACTGGACGAGTAGTGGGCGAAGTACAGGGCCAGACATGCGTAGTCATAGATGACATGATCGACACAGCAGGCACTATTACTAAGGCGGTAGATGCCCTCATTGAAGCTGGTGCTGCCGATGTCATCATTGCGGCAACGCATGCAGTCTTATCTGGGCCAGCGATTGAGAGATTGAAAGAGTGCAAAGCATCTGAAGTCATCATTACAAATACTCTGCCGATTTCTGATGATCAAAAATTTGATGGCCTCACCGTTCTTTCCATTGCGCCTCTCTTGGCCCGTGCAATCCGTGAAGTCTTTGAAGATGGCTCAGTAACAAGCCTGTTTGACGGGCTTTCTTAACCCTAATTTGCGTGTCTAGCCTGCTACAGGTTAATCTTTGCCCTGTTCCGGCGAGGGTAAACATTACTTCCGTAATCGACGGTGTAGGAGTTAACTCCCTTCTGGAACTTTGTGTACAAACCGAAGTTTTTTCACTAGAGGAGCAGATCAAAAATGGCAGAGATCACTATAAAAGGCGTTGTTCGTACCGAATTCGGTAAAGGCGCATCACGTCGTGCACGTCGCGATGGTTTAGTTCCTGCCGTAATTTACGGACACGGTGAAAAGCCTCAGCACATCACTCTTCCAGCACGCGAACTCGGCGTTGCACTAAAGCAGTCAAACGTTTTGCTCGACATTGTCATTGATGGAAAGACAGAGCTCACACTTCCAAAGGCGATTGTTCGCCACCCTCTCAAGCAGATCCTTGAGCACATTGATTTGGTTCTCGTTCGTCGTGGTGAAAAAGTTGTCGTGGCAGTTCCTGTTCATGCAGTTGGCGAGCATGATCGTGACGGAGTTCTTGAGCACGTCAATAACACTATCGACGTACGCGTTGAAGCAACAGCGATTCCAAGTTTCTTCGAACTCAACATTCAAGGCCTTAAGGCGGGCACTTCACTCTATGCCGGCGATGTTCAACTTCCAGCAGGAATCGAACTTGAATCCGATCCAAAGATGATTGTTGTTCACCTATCAGAGCGCTCAACTGCGGTTGAAGAAGTAGCACCAGTTGCGGCAGCCGATTCTGGCGCAGCGGCACCAGCAGCGGCTTCCGATTCAGATAAGTAATACACTCAGCCCTTACGATTGCCGTTATGACGTGGTTAGTAGTTGGGCTCGGTAACCCGGGCGATCAATACGCTGCCACACGTCACAATGTGGGCCAGATGGTTGTCGATGCAATGGCGGTCGGCAATAAACTGCGTTGGAGCACGCACAAATCACGCACCGATGTCGCGGCATTCAAAATCGGAACGCCTCCAGACACGCACTCTGTGATCATCGCAAAGTCCAAGAGTTACATGAATGAATCTGGTGGACCGATTAAAGCGCTCGCCGCTTTTTACAAAGTTGACCCTTCACAGATAATTGTTCTCCACGACGAATTAGATATCGCCTTCTCAACTATCCGCGTAAAACTTGCCGGTGGCGACAATGGCCATAATGGATTGAAAAGCATTACTTCATCTCTGGCGACCCCTAACTATTACCGCGTCCGCCTTGGCATCGGCCGACCAATCGGCCACCAAGATCCGGCCGACTTCGTCCTTAAACAGTTTTCCGTCGCCGAGAAAAAAGATCTCACCAATTTTCTCTTCCGTGGCGCCGAGGCCGTAGAATCATTAATCACAAAGGGTTTAGAGACGACCCAGCAGGAATTCAACTCTTAACCGGTTTGCAAATCGAAATGGAGATTGCGCATGACGGCAATTCGATTGACGGTGCGAGTTCCTATTTTGGCAGCACTTGCAATGATTGCGTTTGCGGCGAACTCGGTCATTGCAAGATTGGCTCTCGGAAACCGCGGAATTGACCCTGGAACTTTCACTTTTATTCGCCTCGTTGCAGGAGCGCTCGCGTTGGTTTGTATCGTTGTTTTTTCGACCAGGCGAGATGGCCGCAGATTTGAAATTGCCGGTTCTTGGATCTCTGCAACCTTGCTCTTCATGTACGCGGCAGCATTTTCTTTCGCATACCTCGAGTTAGGCGCAGCTACAGGTGCTCTCATTCTCTTTGCGCTTGTGCAGACGGTTATGTTTGTCGTTGCCCTTGGATCGGGAGAGCGCCCTGGAATTGCAGGAGTCGCTGGTTTAGTTCTTGCCGTGGCTGGCCTCGTCGCCCTTTTGGGACCGGGAATATCGCGCCCTAATCCGATTGGCGCGTTGCTCATGTCTCTAGCGGGAGTGTCTTGGGCCGGCTACACCCTCAGAGGTCGGGGATCTAATCGCCCAGTTCTTGTTACAGCTGGTAACTTTATTCGCAGCGCTCCTTTGGCGCTGGTTTTATGGCTAATCACTTTTGTGCTCCATGGGAACGTGGTGCATGTCGGAATCAAAGGTGTTGGATTGGCTATTCTTTCAGGCGCCGTAACATCGGCCCTCGGGTATGCCATCTGGTACACAGTTCTGCCCTCACTTACACGAGCTCAATCGGGAATCATTCAAATGCTTCCAGCGCCGCTGGCTACCCTCGGTGGACTTGTTCTACTTGGTGAGCCAATTACCGCGAAACTCTTGCTCGCATCCTTTCTCATATTAAGTGGCGTTCTTATTGGAGTATTGCGCCGGTCAACTAGTTCTTGATTAATTGTCGCAATCAAAAGTAATATACATAAGCAGCGCAAGAAAACCGGCTATAAAACTGGCGAAAACAAGCAACCTGACACTGGAAACTGCTTGAACCGGATTTTTTGTCATAAAGTACAGTGGCTCTACAATTCCCAAAACCGCAAAAATCGCTAAAACGTAAAAACCTTGGGTTAGCCTTTTAGGCGCTATTAATGTTGCTAACTTAGATTTTAGAATCATCGCACCATCAGATCCTAAAAAAATTGTTTTCTGCGCAACATCGGTTTCGTTGTAATTTCCTCTTTCTTGAACGAAATTATTCAGATGTTCATCAATAAAAAGACTCCCAACTGTAGTGCGTACTTGCTCTGCCATAGGTCTTAGGGCTTCAGTTAATGCACTACGCCTGGCTTCCAGTTCGTGAAGTCGTACGATGAAGTTTGATTTCTAGGAATTTCATTGTGTAAGCATGGGCGATTTTGAATCGAATGGACTGAAGCCACACTGACGTAAATAGTTAGAGTTATTGGAAGAAGACTTGGCGGAAATCCGGTCATGATTGGCAGCTAGACACAGAGGCTCTCCTGAGCAAGTAGAGATCAACCCGTATTGCGAAGGCCGGCAGCGATTCCATTGATGGTGAGGAGCAATGCGCGGCGAAGAAGCGGGCCGGCAGATTCTTCGGAGTTACGGACGCGTTCTAAGAGGTTGACTTGTAAGAGATGCAAAGGCGAGAGGTAAGCATCGCGGACATCGAGAGTGCGAGCGAGTAAAGGTTGGTTACTCAGTAAATCGGTTTGTTTAGTAAGTAAAAGGATCTCGGACTTTGCTAATTCAAATTCATCTGTGATTGTTTCCAAAAAGTGATGAAGATTTTCTGGAACTAATCTATTTACATAGCGCTGTGCGGTATCTAAATCCGTTTTGGTAAGTGTCATTTCAACGTTGCTAATAAAGGTGCTGAAGAAGTGCCATTCCTTGAGCATTTGAGTGAGTACTTCACTCTTGCCGGATTCGCGTGCGGCTTTAAGACCAGTGCCGACTCCAAACCATCCTGGGACGATCTGTCGGGATTGTGTCCATCCAAATACCCAAGGGATTGCACGCAAACCTTCAAGGCCAATCTCTGCATCGGGGCGACGAGATGGACGGGATCCGAGAAAGAGATTACCGAGTTGTTCTACGGGTGTTGATGCATAAAAGTATGCGGGTAGATCTGGGTGATCAATGAGTGCGCGGTATTGCTGGAAGGAAGATTCACTGACTAGATCCATGCACTCGTTCCATTGTGCTAAATTCTCTGCACTTTGGCGCGGACCGCGGTTGAGGATTGTTGCCTCTAATGCGGCGGCAAGTGAGAGTTCAATGTTCTCTTTTGCTAATGCGGGCAGTGCGTACTTATCGCTAATGACTTCGCCCTGTTCCGTCATTTTTATTTGGCCATCAATGGAACCCCAAGGAAGTGCCAAGAGCGCGTCATATGTTGGGCCGCCACCGCGTCCGACGGAGCCACCGCGACCGTGAAAGAGACGTAACTTCACGCCGTATTTCAAAGCGACATTGCGCAGTCTGCGTTGTGCGCGGTGGATTTCCCATTGGCTTGTGGTGATGCCTGCGTCTTTGTTGGAGTCAGAGTATCCGAGCATTACCTCTTGAATATCTCCGCGAATCGATACGAGTTTTCTATATGTTGGTTGGCTCAGAAGTGATTCAAGGATGATGTCGGCGGCTCGTAATTCAGCGACGGTTTCAAGGAGCGGGGCAAATCCGATGAGGGCAATACCTTTGGAAAGATCAAGTAAATCAGCCTCTTTTGCTAGTACAACGGCTGCGAGAAGGTCGTCGCCACCTTTGGTCATCGAGACGATGTAGGTTTCAATCGATTCTGGGCCAAAGCGCTCGATGAGATCGCCGATAGCCAAGAAAGTATCAAAGGTTTTTTTGCCGAGTGCGTCGAGATTGTTGGTGTTGAAATGATTTGGTATTTCTAACTCTTGTGCAAGTACGTCAAAGCGTTGGTTGTGTTGTAGTGCGTTGTAGTCGGTGACGTCGAGAAGTTGTGCGAGTGCTTGGTGATGGGCCTGTGCATGTTCGCGAATGTCCATGGTGGCGTGGGTGAGACCGAAGGCCGATACGGTGCGGATTGTGCGCTCGAGCAGACCGGTGGCGATGAGTTCGCCGCGATGCTCGAAAAGTGAGTCGCGCATGAGGGTTAGGTCGGCTAAAAGTTCGTGAGTGTCTTTGTAATCGCGATGTGGAACATGTTCGGTACCACCGGCATGACGGGCGCGGGTGAAGTTGAGTCGGTGCACAATTGCAGTGGCCTTGAGGCGGTAAGGCTCCTCAACATTTTGTCGGCGGTAGCGTGCTTCAATCTCTGGAATACGTGCAAGGTCTTGGATTACTGACTCTTGTAACTCTTTAGAAACACCGGCAATTCGAGTGGATACTGAGAGGACTTGTCGGATTTCATTCATCGCTGCGATGGTGACACGGATTGCGTGACCGACTTGTAGGAGCATTGTTTCGCGGGTGACATCGGGTGTGACATTTGGATTTCCATCACGGTCACCGCCGATCCATGTTCCAAATGAGAGTGGCCTTGCCGTTGGAGAAATCTCTACATCGACTCTTTTGAGTTCGCGGGCGAATTCATCGAGAACTTCTGGGACAGTAAGTGTGAATAGATCATCGAGATAGAACATTGCATTCATCGCTTCATCAAGGGGCTTTGGTTGTTCCAGACGTAATTCATCGGTCTGCCAAAGTAGATCAACAATTTCACCGAGTCGTCGTCTCTGTACTAATGAATCGTTGTCATCGAGAAGATCTGCGATCTGTCCTAATTTGCTCAGGATAGATCGACGGGCAGCCTCTGTTGGATGGGCGGTAAAGACGGGGCGGAGCATGAAATCTTCAAGCCAGTGCGCAATATCTGCATTGGTAAATTCGTGACCTGGGATTGGGTTTTCTTGCGCTGCAATTATTTTATCGACGGCGCGGGATAGCCAAGAGCCGGCGGCCAATCTCTCTGCTGCCAGAAGTCTTGAGCGGTGAACTTGCTCTGCAATGTTGGCCAAATGGAAGTAAGTACTGAAGGCGCGAACCAGTTGGACAGATTGTTCGACGCTTACGTCGGCGAGAAGTTCTTCTCCGCCGCCTTCGCGCACGGCCCGCCGAACTGCTTCGACAAGTTCGAGAAGAGCTTCGCCTTCTTGCCTAACCAGTGTTTGTCCTAAGAGGTCGCCGAGTTTGCGGACATCGCTGCGCAGATCAGCCCCATCTTGTGCAGAATTCTTCTCTACTGACATGGGCCAATCCTCTCAGGTAAGAGCTCGCGCTCAAAATAAATTAGAGTTGGCACCCGCAAGCCCCCTCCCATTGGGAGTTGGGGCTAATGCACGTTTGGGGGTGTGGGATGCGTGGATTAATTTCTGCATTGCCAACAACTCTTACCTCTCATATTGTGGCACCGAACGCGATGTATCCATTTTTACTTGCGGCCCGGGCCGATAAGACACCGCTACTTGTTATTACGAGCTCAAGTAGGAGCGCAGAAGATTTAGTCAATGAACTTGGTGAACTCCATAACAATGTCTTGGATTTTCCGGCTTGGGAGACTCTGCCTCACGAACGTTTGAGTCCACGCAGTGATACGGTCGCACGGCGTATCTCAACACTGTATAGCCTTGAAAAAATACAGAGTTCCAATCCGATTGTCGTAACACCTGTACGAGGTGCGATTCATCGAATTATTGGCGATCTTGCAAAATCTCCTTTGATGAAGTTAGAGATTGGCGATGAGCAATCTCTTGATGTGTTGGTGCGTCACTTATCTAGTGTGGCTTATTCACGTACGGATTTAGTTGAGCGTCGTGGAGAGTTCGCCGTTCGCGGTGGAATAATCGATGTTTTTTTGCCCTTACATGCACATCCAATTCGAATCGATTTTTTCGGAGATGAGATTGAAGATATAAGTTTCTTTGAAGTCGCAGATCAACGCACTTTTGCCCCAGTGATAGGGGCTATTGAGATTTATCCCTGTCGCGAATTTTTGCTCACTCCGGCGATTAAAAAGCGTGCCACAGAGCTCAAAGGTAGCCTTCCTGGCGCGGCGGAGTTCTTGGAAAAAATTAGCGAGGGTATTTCTTTTGAAGGTATGGAATCGCTGATTCCACTCTTAATCGACCAGACGCATACTGTGCTTGCGAGGATGCCAGCAAACACTCAGATTGTCTTTATTGATTACGAGCGAATCAAAACCCGTGCAGGGGATTTACTTGCAACTAATGAAGAGTTTCTTCAAGCATCGTGGTCAAATGCCGCACATGGAGCAGTGGCACCAATTCATGACGGCTCTGGAACGTACATGTCGTGGGCCGAATTAGAGCATGAAATTAGCACCTTTGATTTTGAAAACCTTTCGCTTGACCCTTTTGGAAGTGATCTGGCACTAGACACTGAGTTTTTAGACTACCGAGCGATTGACCCGATGCGGGGCGATATTGAACGCACTATTGATGCGCTTCGAACTGCCCTTGAAGCCCATTTCACGGTTGTTTTTGCAACACATGGCCATGGAATGTTAGAGCGTTATGCCGGAATATTTCGCAATGCAGATCTACCTATCCATATTGTCGAAAAACTTAACGCCAGACCCACAAAGGGAAGTATTCACTTAACCACATCGTTGATTGCCCATGGCTTTGAGAGCCAGAGCGATCAAATTTTCTTTATGACCGAGCGGGATCTAACGGGAAGTAAAGGCAGTGTTAGAGATAGCGAGCGTCTTCCATCTAAGCGAAAAGCTGCAATAGATCCGTTAGAGCTGCGTGCTGGTGATTTTGTTGTGCATGAGCAACATGGAATCGGTCGTTATATAGAACTTATGCAGCGCACCGTGGCGCAAGTGACACGCGAATATTTGGTCATTGAATATGCATCGGCTAAACGGGGACAGCCCGGGGATCGCATATTTGTACCGACCGATGCTCTTGAACAAGTAAGCAAATATGTTGGCGGAGAGGCCCCCACTGTTCATCGAATTGGAAGTGGCGAATGGCAAAAAGCAAAAGGACGTGCACGCAAAGCCGTCAGAGCAATCGCGGGTGAGTTAATTCGCCTCTATGCAGCTCGTACGAGCTCACCCGGCTTTGCTTTTTCCCCCGATACACCATGGCAACGCGAACTCGAAGACTCCTTTTCTTATATTGAAACCCCAGATCAACTCTCGACTATCAATGATGTAAAAGCTGACATGGAGCGGGCGTATCCAATGGACCGAATTATTTGCGGCGATGTTGGCTATGGCAAAACTGAAATAGCAATTCGCGCGGCATTTAAAGCCGTCCAAGATGGAAAGCAAGTTGCCGTGCTCGTGCCTACAACTTTATTGGTTCAACAACACACCAAGACATTCACCGAAAGGTATGCAGGTTTTCCCTTAAAAACCGCTGGGCTCTCACGTTTTAATACGGCTAAGGAAAGCAAAGAGATTTTAATGGGATTGGGTACTGGAGTTATAGATGTTGTTATTGGTACCCATCGAATTCTCTCGAACGATGTTGTATTTAAGGATTTAGGTCTCGTAATTATTGATGAGGAGCAACGTTTTGGCGTTGAGCAAAAAGAGGCGCTAAAAAAACTGCGTACTAGCGTTGATGTATTAGCGATGTCGGCAACACCTATTCCACGTACCCTCGAAATGGCCGTCACTGGAATTCGCGAAATGTCTACGATTACGACGCCGCCTGAAGAGCGACACCCTATTTTGACCTATGTTGGTCCGGCTGAAGAGGGACAGATTAAGGCGGCGATACATCGCGAACTCTTGCGCGACGGACAGATTTTTTATCTCCATAACCGCGTTGAAACAATCGACCAAGCAGCCTCGCGCCTTCAAGAGCTTGTTCCTGAAGCTCGAATCCGAATTGCTCACGGGCAGATGAGCGAAGGCGCATTGGAAGATGTCATTCTAGGTTTCTGGAACCGTGATTTTGATGTACTTGTCAGCACGACGATTGTTGAAAGTGGTTTAGATATTCAAAATGCAAATACCCTCATTGTTGAAAGAGCCGATCGATTTGGACTCTCTCAACTCCACCAATTGCGTGGTCGTGTAGGGCGTGGTCGCGAACGCGCGTATGCATATTTTCTCTACTCAGCCGATCAACCTTTATCAGAACTTGCGCACGAGCGTTTGACAACTATCGCGGCAAATACTGAATTAGGGTCAGGAATGCGCGTGGCACTTAAAGATCTTGAAATTCGTGGCGCTGGAAATCTTTTGGGTGGAGAGCAATCAGGTCATATTGCCGATGTCGGATTTGATTTGTATATGCGAATGGTCGGAGAGGCAGTTCATGATTACAAAGCAGGCATCATTGAAACCGAGGAGAGAGTAAGTGAGTGCAAGATTGAACTTCCAATCAATGCACATCTTTCAATAGAGTATGTTTCAGGCGAGCGTTTGAGACTTGATTTGTACCGGCGATTAGCCGATGTAAAGGACACAGCCGATGTTGAATCGATTCGTGCTGAGCTCTTTGATCGATTTGGTGAGCTTCCCGAGGAAGCAGAAGCACTATTGGGCGTTGCTGCACTTCGGGCTCGCGCTAAGGCATCAAAGTTGACTGAAGTTGTTGTGCAAGGGAAGTTTTTGCGCCTAGGCCCATTAACTTTGCCAGAGTCAAAGCAGATGCGCCTGTCGCGAATGTATCCTGGCTCACTGTATAAACCCGCCACTAGAACGGTATTGGTCGCACTTCTGGCCCATGGCCAATGGAATCCGACCAAGAGCCAAGCCTTGATGGTGGATACTTCTCTTCTGGCCTGGGTCTTTGAGGCCGTCAACCAACTGAGCGAACCACCGAAAGCGAGTTCAAAGTGAAGAAGACTCTAGCCGCAGCAACCTTAGTAATCGCGATTGCATTAACTGGGTGCGCCCAAGTTGGCGCAGCAGCCACGGTCGGCGATATGAAGATTACGCAAGCGAGCGTGCAAGCAAGCATCGATTCAATATTAGCCGCGCGCGTAGGTGTGGATACGTCAAAGATGCAGTTGCAAACAGGCGAAGAACTCAACCGCGGACAACTTCGCTTTCACCTTTTAACCGAACTTCTGCGTGCAACTGCAAGTTCGTTAAAAATCTCCGTAACGAAAGCGGAAATTGATACCCGCCGTCAAAGTATTATCGGGCAAGTTGGCGGGGTTGAGTTATTACCTGCCGCACTTGTTGGTGCTGGAATCGCGCGCGATGACTTTGATACATATATTGAAGCGATTACTCTTTCAGATAAAATTAGCCAAGGTTTAATTGCAAGTGGGGTTGCGAATGCCGATATCGGTACTGCCGTTCAAAAACTTGTTGTCGCAAAAGCGAAAGAACTCGGAGTCACTGTTAATCCACGTTACGGCGCATGGGATGCAACCATCGCCGATATCGTTGCATCAGATTCGGCAAGTCCTGCGGTTTCCCCAGCAACTAAGTAGTCCGGGAGCATGGAGAGTTCGCAGCTTGCACGGTTAGCGCAGGTTATGGATCAACTTCGCTCTCCTGGGGGCTGTCCATGGGATGCCGAACAAAGCCATGAATCCCTGCTCAAATACTTGCTTGAAGAGTCGTATGAGTTTGTAGATGCGGTTCACAGTGGTAATCGCGTGGACATGCGTGAAGAGCTCGGTGATGTTTTGTTACAAGTCTATTTTCACGCACGCATTGCCGAAGAAGATCCACTCGATCCATTTTCGATTGAAGATGTGGCCGCATCAATCGCTGATAAATTGATTCGCCGTCATCCCCATGTCTTTGCAGGTGCCGAGGTGCGTGATTCGGCCGAAGTGTTGCAAAATTGGGAGGCGATTAAAAGGCAAGAAAAAGGGCGCACATCGGCACTCGATGGAATCGCAATGTCCCAGCCAGCGCTGCCCCTCATCGAAAAACTCTTATATCGCGCCGAAAAATATAATGTCGATGTTCTCACCCCAAAGATCGTTGATCTTGATAGTGAACCCGATGAGAGTGCTGTCGGACAAGCACTTCTTGCCGTAATCGCATGGGCGCATGCCAACGGTATTGATGCAGAATCGGCCTTACGCAAGGAAGCATCTCGATTGAGCCAACAAATTAGCGCAATCGAGGCACGGTAGGATTGCCCCATCAAAGATTTAAGTGACAAAGGAGAAACGCAATGGCAATTATCGAAGCTCTCGGAGCACGTGAAATTCTCGACTCCCGTGGAAATCCAACGGTTGAAGTCGAAATCGAATTAGAAGATGGCACACAAGCACGTGCAGCCGTCCCAAGTGGTGCATCAACGGGTGCATTTGAAGCGGCCGAACTTCGAGATGGTGGAGCGCGGTACGGTGGCAAAGGAGTTGAAAAGGCGATCGCATTTCTAAACGATGAAATCGCACCAGAGATTATTGGTTTTGATGCACAAGATCAACGACTCATTGATGCGGCAATGATTGAACTCGATGGAACCCAGAACAAATCACGCATGGGTGCAAATGCAATTTTGGGCGCATCACTTGCAGTTGCTAAGGCCTCTGCTGAATCAGCCGACCTTTCACTCTTTCGATACCTTGGCGGGCCCAATGCGCACTTACTTCCGGTCCCAATGATGAATATTCTCAATGGCGGCGCACACGCCGATACCAACGTTGATATTCAAGAGTTCATGATTGCGCCAATTGGTGCACCTACATTTCGCGAGTCATTGCGATGGGGAGCCGAGATTTATCACGCCTTAAAAGCAGTGCTAAAAAAGCGCGGGCTGGCAACAAGTGTTGGTGACGAAGGTGGCTTTGCACCTAACCTTGAAAGCAATCGCGCCGCCCTTGATTTAATCCTTGAGGCAATCATCTCCGCCGGATTTAAGCCTGGAACAGAAATCGCACTTGCCATGGATGTCGCGGCAACTGAGTTCCACGAGAATGGCAAATATATGTTTGAGGGCTCACTCAAGACATCTGATGAGATGATTGCTTATTACACAACTTTGGTTGACGCCTACCCAATAGTGTCAATTGAAGATCCACTCAATGAAGAGGACTGGGCTGGCTGGACAGCGATGACCAGCGTCCTTGGCTCACGAATTCAGATTGTTGGTGATGATTTGTTCGTTACCAATCCCGAGCGTCTTGCGCGTGGCATCGCAGGCAATACAGCAAATGCACTCCTTGTTAAAGTTAACCAAATCGGTACGCTTACCGAAACAATTGATGCCGTTGAAATGGCACACCGCGCTAGCTATCGCACAATGATGAGTCATCGTTCAGGAGAAACTGAAGATACTACGATCGCAGATTTATCTGTGGCCCTTAACTGTGGCCAGATTAAGACTGGAGCGCCAGCTCGTACCGAACGTGTTGCTAAATACAATCAACTTCTACGAATCGAAGAAGAGCTTCAAGAAGGCGCACGCTATGCCGGCCGAGATGCTTTTCCACGTTTCAAGGCTTAAGTAGCTCCAATCATGGCACGTCGAGCGCTGCGTTTTAATCGTCGACGTAAATCTAACCGTGCCTTTGTTTTACTAACAATTCTCTTTTTTCTTGCGCTTACTCTTTCGCCTCCCATAAAGCATTACTTCACGCAACGCGCACAGATAAGTTCTCTTAATGCTCAACTTGTCTCCGATAACAGCGCCCTTGATAAAGCTCGCAAAGAACTTCTTTTGTGGCAAAGCCCAGAGTATGTAAAGTCACAAGCGCGTGAGCGTCTCCATTACGTATTACCAGGTGAGCGCCAGTACATCGTCACCGAGGGTGCACAAACGAGCGATGTAACACCGGTGACGAAAGTTGCTAGCGCACTTGTAGATGGTCAACCTTGGTATGCACGTTTGATTGCCTCGATTAGCGAATCTGGTAAAAGGTGAGAGAAGTCAGCCAGAGCGATTTAGTTTGTATTCAGACTCAACTAGGACGCTCACCTCGAGATGTGCATGCAATCGCGTATCGCTGTCCATGCGGCAAACCGGCCGTCGTTGAGACTCCACCGCGATTAGGTGATGGCACGCCGTTTCCCACTTTCTATTATGCAACGTGTCCGCGTTTAACGGCCGCTATTTCAACCCTTGAAACAACTGGATTAATGGGCGAAATGAATGATCGACTTACACAAGATCCTGAATTAGCGGATGCTTATCAAGTCGCTCACGATGATTATATTGCTGCACGCTCAGAGCTTGGAGTAGAAGTTCCCGAAGTAGAAAATGTATCGGCTGGAGGAATGCCAACTCGAGTGAAATGTTTGCACTCACTTATTGCACACTCACTTGCCGCGGGGCCTGAAGTAAACCCACTCGGAGATGAGGCCTTAGCCAAACTCCCCGAGTGGTGGAAAACTGCGTCATGCGAGTAGCCGCGATTGATTGTGGTACTAATTCAATCAGATTACTTATCGCCGATATTGAAGGCGAAAACTTTCGTGAAGTTTTTCGAACAATGGAGATTGTCCGACTTGGACAGGGTGTAGATGAGTTTAAAGCGTTTAATATCGATGCGATAGCACGCACATTGGCCGCCGTCGACACTTTTGCTTTTGAGATTGCTAAACGTGGAGTTCAACGTATCCGCTTCTGTGCAACAAGTGCTACTCGTGATGCGACAAACCGTAATTTATTTATCGATGGAGTTCGTGAGCGCCTTGGAATCGAGGCTGAAGTAATCAGTGGCGAAGAAGAAGCTGCGCTTTCATTTACTGGCGCCATTCAAGATTTTTCTCCTAGTGATGGTCCATTTCTAGTGGTTGATATAGGTGGTGGATCAAC
>JAYTTL010000329.1:0-1095 GCA_043745325.1 Actinomycetes bacterium | reverse complement strand
ATTTACTTCCATGGGCTCACGTGTTCCTGAGCAGATGCCTCAATCATTCGATGTGACTGTGCATCTACATATGAAACCGTTATACGGATTCGACCATTTGCCGATAGACAAGGGCTCGCCGAACATTGATAACGTGCCGAAAGCGTGCCAATCTCATGTGTAGTAAGCCCCAAATGTGTGGCGATGACGGACAAAGCTTGGGCCGATACTTCTCGTCCTGCATGATCACTATCGCTAGCAACATATGCTCGCACACCCTCACGCGCTAGAACTCGGACAATCTCTTCGTTACCACTTAAGGATGCAAACTGGTTGAGGTAGATAAAAATTGGAATAAAAAGTGGAATTGCAAGTGCGACAAATTCAACAATCGCGCTTCCATGATCTTCCCGCATTCGAGATTGCAGACTTTGCTTTATTATTAACAATAACTGCCCAATCTTTCGAACAGGTTTTATTAATAGCAATAACTGCCGAACCTTTCGAACAGGATCAACAACATTTCCCAACATATGGGCAATCAATCTATTGTCTCCATTATTGCCGCTCCCTTTACATCCGTTGATGGAGATCCCCCCATGAGCGCAATTAAGCCGGGGACAATCTGTGGCATTGTCGTGCGGCGATGCGTAATAAGTACTTTGATGTGTGAAAAGCGATCAGATGAACTGAGTTCGATGACTTCATCCCTTGAATATATTTCACCACTGATTGCACGTTTAGATGCATCGCCTTGAGCTAGGGCAGCGTCACCATTTCGCAGATTCGTGGCAATTATCAGTTCAATACCGATAAGAAAGAGAATGAGAAGTGGAATCAACACCATCGCACTTTCAACATTTCCATCGTCCTTGTGAATTGATTTGGCAGTTCGAGCTAAGTACTTTTTCCACAAAACTGCGAAATCTACACATTTCTTAATCACTGATAAATCCGAAAGACTGTCTAGCTAATGAAGGCCACCACTTGCAACTCAACTTCACTTTTGAAACTCTTCCCGCTAACACCTCAGCGAATTCCATTCATGGCATCAAGTGAGTTCTTAAGAATCGCCGTGAGGCGCGGTGCGGCAATAGTCCAAATTGCAGTTACTAA
>JAYTTL010000328.1:0-4091 GCA_043745325.1 Actinomycetes bacterium | reverse complement strand
AACGAATCACCTTGCCCAACGTCACAGTTGGCAACCTGCCATTCCCCTGCAGGCCAACGCTGCATCCAGCTCAATGCCAAGATAAGGACAAGGGCGATTATTGAGATCTTCTTAATATACTTCTTAAATAGCCACAGGGTTATAGTAAAAACGGCGACAATAAGAAAGCCGATACTTCCAGTTCGAAGTGTTAGAACTGGGAACTGAGCCGACCACAATGCGACACTGGCAATGAAGCCGGCTGGAAATCGAATCACCCAGATCAAAATTACACTGAAAAAGGGCGCCAGAGGCGAGATCAAGGCGGCAATAAATCCCAAAATTGTTATTGGACCAACTGCAGGTGCGGCCAGTAAATTTGCAATGATACTTATTGGTGAAAGGTAGCCCGAAAGTGCAACGAGGACTGGCGAACAAAAAACTATCGCTGCGATGGGAGGCGCCAAAGCCTGTGCCAATTTTTCTGGCATAAATCGTGAAAGTTTCGCAACAACTATTGGAGCAAACAAAAGTAGTCCGCCAGTTGCCATAACCGATAGCGCAAAGCCGGCATCTCGCGCCTGCCATGGATCACCTATAACGACGGCGCCGATTGCAAAGCCCAACGCCGGTAAAGAATCACGGCCGCGATGGGTGCCCTGTGCAACCAAAATAACTGCAGCCATTGCCGCAGCGCGCAAAACCGATGGCGATGGGCGTACTAGCGCAATGAAACACACCAGGGCAATCGCCGTTGCACCCAAACGAAGTTTCATGCGCGTGAAGAGAAACTGCATGCACCATAAAACAAAATTCGAAACGATGGCAAAGTTAGCCCCGCTCACTGCAATTAAGTGCATCAATCCCGATCGCTTCATCGCAGATTTGAATTCAGGACTTTGCTTGGACGTGTCCCCCAAAACCATTCCAGGAATTAGCGCGCCTGCATCACCATCACCCGATATTTCACGTAATCCATATCGAATCGATGCCAGAGCCTTTGCCCATCGAGATGCATGGGTAATTACCTTTACATCTTCATCAATTAATACCAGTGCACCAACGCGTCCTTCTTTACTTTTCACAATGCTAGCCGTTGCGCTAAAGCTTTGGCCGGGAAGCAACGTGAGCACACTTGCCTTTGGAGTAATAACACGGATGGGTGTTCGCATTGAATATGAAGTTTGATCGGTATGAATATAGATAGCCCTCGCGATGAAACTGTAATTGCCAGTTGCAGTTTGATTAGGGTCAGTTACGACCTGTGCCATTACTTCAACTGATTGACCGAAATGCTGAGCAATTTCGGAGTCTTGCAAAGAAGCTTCGCGCAGTGACATCACCGTGGAACCAAGCAATAGTGCGCAGATAATTACGGTAAAGCGCAGTTTTCGGCCCAAGAGTGAAAAGAAAGTAAGAACTAGTGCTGCCATACTGATTCGCCATGGCGCAGCCGCACTTTGCAGGAGAGCGCCAAGCCAAATTGTCGCGCCGATTGCTACGGCGCGATAATCGACTAAACGCGGACTTTGTTTTTTATCTGCGCGAATTTTGCTACGCCAATTCCACTTACCTTTTGAAGATCCTCAACCGTTACAAATGGGCCATTCACTTTTCGATACTCAACTATTCGTCTTGCAATGACTGGACCTATTCCATCGAGTGAATCAAATTGCGCGGCCGTTGCACGGTTGATATTTATTGGACCTCTGCGCACGCTCTTGGATATGCGGACACCTGCGCTATTTACTACCGATGAATCAACATAAATCTGTTCACCATCGGATAAAACACGGGCAAGATTAATCGTGGAGAGATCAGCACCTGGGGCAGAGTCCCCGGCTGCTTTTATCGCATCGATTACCCGCGAATTCGCATTCAATGTATACACGCCGGGTTTATTGACCGCTCCGGTTACATCTACAAATATTTTAGGAATAGCGACTTGAACCGCAACTATCGGCGGGGCAAGAGTTTCGTGACTATTTCCACGAAAAACAAGAAGCGATGAAAAGACAATAATAAGCGCGCCCAGAATCAGAAGTGCGCGTTTTTGTATGGGTGAATAGTGGAGTTCGTACCACCAGCAACTAATTCTTTCAAAGGCCTGCGTAATGTGGGTCATGGGCCAATAATTCGTGATGTCTAAGAGTGGAAACTAACCTTTAGTAAAGTATGTGGATAATTACTTCTCCAGCCAGTAGTCATTAATGTATTTTTCGCCCTCGTCGCAGAAAAATGTTACGACATTTTCAACACCATACTCGGCTTTTAGACGCTTGGCAGCGATCATATGTGCCCCAGATGATGGCCCGACAAATAAGCCGTGAACTCGGGCTAAGCGTCGCATCTCATCAATCGATTCCTCCGAGCCCACATCAATTACCCCATCTAGTTCGTGATGATGACGCGAAACAATTCCTGGGACAAAACCATCGGCAATGCCCTCGATTAAGTGTTTTGAAACCTCGCCACATAAAATTGTGCAGGATTCAGATGGTTCAAGGGCGATGACTTTACATTTGGGGTTAGCAGCTTTGAATGCTTGACCCACACCGATAATTGTTCCGCCCGTACCGACGCCACCGATTACTAAATCTGGCAGCACTGGCATTTGATCTAAAATCTCTTTACCCAGCCACTCACGGTTCTCTTGAACATTCCATTCATTATCAAACTGTTGCGGCGCAAAGTAACCGGGAAATTCACCACGACGACGTGCCTCTGCCAGAGCATCGTTAACATGGAAATCTCCCATCGTGTGAACCTCAGCGCCGAAGGCCTGCGAAATTGCGGTGCGCTCTGGACTCATTCCATCGGGCATGATCACAAGCATTTTGTAACCCTTAACGGCTGCGACCATGCTCATTGCATTTCCAGTATTGCCGCTGCTGGCTTCAACGATTGTGTCGCCAGGGTGAAGTAAACCTTCTGCTTCCGCTCGTTCAATCATGTACTTGGCGATGCGCGCTTTAATGGAACCTGATGGATTCATAAACTCCATCTTGACCCAGATACCTTCGATGTTAATTAATGGTGTATTGCCAATCGCATCCAAAATAGTTTTCATACATCACCTCTCACCATGTGGAACACCAAAAATTAAGTTAGAGAACGATATTAACTAATTTTGGCGCGCGTGCAATGATTTTCATCGGTTGTACTCCAGCCAGTTCGGCCATAATGCTCGGATGGTTGAGAGCTAAGGATTCAATCTCGGCATCGGTAATTGTTGGAGGAACTTCGATTCGCTCTTTAATCTTGCCGTTTATCTGAATCACCGCTGTAATTGAATCGGCCACTAAGAGTGTTTCATCGACAACGGGCCACCCAGCCAGTGCAACCGCAGGTTTATGGCCCAAACGCTCCCACATCTCTTCGGCCGTAAATGGGGCAACCAAAGACAACATTATTGCTAACGCCTCAACGGCCTCTCGCACTGCGGGATCGGCAGGCCCACACCCTGAGTCAATCGCTTTACGTGTTGCATTGACAAGCTCCATCATTCGGGCAACGGCGACGTTAAATCTGAAAGATTCAATAGCAAAGTCGGCATCATGTAAAGCTTTGTGTGTTGCTTTGCGAAGTGAGATCTCACCGTCTGCGAAATCAATTCCGGGTGCACTTGTTACATCTCCCGATAAACGCCAGGCCCGAGATAAGAATTTAACTGAACCCGAGGGTGAAACATCTGACCAATCAACGTCATCTTCGGGTGGACCTGCAAATACCATCGATAGACGAATTGCATCTACGCCATGATGTTCAAGCTCATCCGATAGGCGAACTACATTGCCACGACTCTTTGACATCGCGGCGCCATCCATCACAACCATTCCCTGATTCAGCAGACGAGTGAAGGGCTCATTAAAATCCAGCAACTCCATATCGCTCAATACCTTTGTTAAAAAACGGCTATACAAGAGGTGCAATATTGCATGAGTTACGCCTCCAACATATTGATCAACAGGAAGCCACGTCTGCATATCCACTTTAGAAAATGGCTCGTCGTGGTTAGTCGATGATGGATAGCGCAAGAAATACCATGATGAATCTACGAAAGTATCCATAGTGTCGGTATCGCGTTTTGCAGCACCATGACAAGTTGGGCA
>JAYTTL010000327.1:0-1105 GCA_043745325.1 Actinomycetes bacterium | reverse complement strand
TTGAAAAATCTGGCAACGTAACTTCTGGGCGAACATCAACTTCGACGGTAAATAAAAGTTTTTCGTTATCAACAAACTCTTTTACATCCACGATTGGTCGCCCGATAACAGCTACAGAGTGCTCACGAGCTGCTTTGCCATAAAAATCTGGCAGCGCTGCATTAATCGCCTCATCGAGAACGGTTCCACGTCCAACCCTCTGATCGATCATTGATGCAGGAACTTTTCCTTTACGAAATCCGGGGATATTTACGCGTGTCCCGACTTTTTTATAAGCATCGGCTACATGCGAAACCATCTCGCTATATTCAATTTCAATATCAAGTCGAACACGTGTTGGTGAAAGTGTCTCCACGGTGCTTTTCACAATTGCTCCTAAATTAGTTATGAATTACAAAAAGAACTGGTCGGGGCGGGGAGATTCGAACTCCCGGTCTCCTGCTCCCAAAGCAGGCGCGCTAGCCACTACGCTACGCCCCGAGGCGCAATGCAGAAGTCTAGAGGAGATTTCACTCAACTCTTACCGACCCAGTATCTTTAGCCTCTACCCACCTCGCGGGTGTAGCTCAATGGTAGAGCCCCAGCCTTCCAAGCTGGCCATGCCGGTTCGATCCCGGTCACCCGCTCCAACTTATTAATCCACGAGGATTACCGTGTAATTTGCGAAATCAATGAATTGCAAATTAATAAAGATTCCAATCAAGAGGCAAGAAACCACAGCCCATATTGCACATAAAAATTGAATAGGCCAGGTATCGGATTAATGGTCTTGGCTCTAGCGATTGGCGGAGTCAGCGCAAAAGCTGCCGATGAAATTAATTCTGGTTCTGGCGGTTATTTGCTGTGTGTTAAACATAATACGAATGAGGTCACATATCCTGCGTCAACAAGTTGTCCAAAGGGTTATACGAAATTAATCCTCGGTCAACAAGGTGAAGATGGTGCAACAGGTGCAACAGGTGCCAGTGCTCCAGCCACACAATATGCAGTGGGTTACGTCTTGGTTAGTCGTGGGAAAAACTTAAATGGAAATCCGAATGCTTCAACACCTTGGGCTTCCTATAGCACGAGCCTTGGATCGCCATACGGCAATACTGCAAGTGGA
>JAYTTL010000326.1:0-15659 GCA_043745325.1 Actinomycetes bacterium | reverse complement strand
AGATGAAGACACCTGCAATCAGTTATGCAGCAACAATCAAAGCAACTCCCAAAACCGCCATTGATAAAGATCACTTTCGAGTTCGATACGACAACGTTGATCAATTCGGCAAGCTATCCCTTAGACGTGCGGGCAAAATGCATCATTTGGGAGTCGGAGTCGAACACCGCGATAAAAAAGTCATCATGATTGTTGACCACATAAAAGTAACTGTGGTGGAAAAACATACAGGGGAAGTGCTCTCCGAACACGAGATCAATCCATCAAGGAGTTACTGGACCAATATTTTGGTGGATGAGGCGACCAAGAAAAGCCGGAAGAAGAAATAAAAGTGTTACCTATGACGCGGGACATGTGTTACCTATGTCCCGAGACATCACATAAGTGGGTTGTGAGGGACTCGGACCCCCGACCCAATTCTTGATGTTGCAAATTGTATAGACAACTCTAAGGTGTCGGATTATAATTCTAAAATGAGTAAAAGAGTTTTAATTACCGGGAGTCGGGGAATTGCCGCGGCACTGGTAGCTCTACTTTCCGATGAAGGTTATTCCATATTTGTACTTGGCGGCGAAGATCAAGACTGCAAATCACTAGAAGAGCAATATCCACAAGTTGTTGGTTATTCCTCGGTGGATATTAGAGTTGAAAGTTTAGTTGTTGAAGCTTTCTCACAGGCGATCGAGGAACTTGGCGGCCTGGATCATGTGATTTCAATTGTTGGAGGATCTGGTCGTAGTTTCGGCGACGGGGCGATTGAAGATATCTCGAAGGTTGCTTGGGAGCAGACATTAGAATTAAATTTAACGACTGCATTTTTAACGGCTCGAGAGGGTATAAAGTATTTTAAATTAAATGGAGGGGGGTCGATAATTTTGACCTCTTCAGTACTTGCAACTTCACCATCACCGGAATTTTTTAGAACCCATGCTTACGCGGTTGCAAAAGGTGGAATAAATGCTTTAGTAAAAACGCTCTCAGCGGCTTACATGCAGGATTCAATCAGGGTCAATGCTGTTGCACCAAGTCTTGTTGCAACGCCGATGGCGGCACGAGCTGCGCAAAATATTGAGATAGCTAATTTCACGAAAAAAAAGCAACCATTTGCTCCAGAGCAACTTTCAGCCAATCAAGTAGCCAACTCCTATGTTTTCCTGATGGAATCAAAAGGGATTACAGGACAAATCATTGAAATTGACGGTGGATGGTCGAGTAATACTGGGGTTTAAAATGAATCCAAACACTACTGAATAGGAAAAAAATGTCTCACCCTAAGTACACAGCCATAATCATCGCCAAAACAATCGATCATTCACTTTTAAAGCCAGAAATGACTCGTGATGAGGTTCAAGCCGGATGCGAGATCGCCAAAAAATATAATGTTGCTTCAGTATGTTGTAAACCTTCAGACGTGAAATTCTGTGCAGAATTACTGAAAGGTACAGACGTTTTAATTGGAACCGTTGTTGGTTTTCCTCACGGATCAAATACTACCGAGGTTAAAGTGTTGGAAACAAAACAGGCTGTTACTGATGGAGCAACAGAAATAGATATGGTTATTAATATTGGACACCTTAAATCTGGATTACTTTCCGAAGTGCAAGCCGATATTAAAGCAGTTGTTGATGCAGCCGGAGGACACACGGTAAAAGTCATTCTTGAAAATTCTTATTTAACGGATGATGAAAAAATTGTTGCATGTAAATTAAGTGAAGCAGCTGGTGCGCACTATGTTAAAACTTCGACCGGATATGCTCCAACAGGAGCATCAATTGCTGATATAAAATTGATGAAGGCAAGCGTAAGTTCTTCAGTTAAAATTAAAAGTGCTGGTGGTGTTCGCACTTTGGACTCTCTCATGGAATACCTAGACGCTGGAATTTCAAGAAGCGGTGCAACAACAACTGCGGTGATGATAGATGAATTCATAGAAAGATTTGGACGTGAGTAAATTTTTAGGTTTAGATTTAGGTGGAACAAACATCAAAGTTGCCGTCATTGAAAAAAATAAAGAGACCTGGAGAGTCATTAAAGAAGAAAATGTGTCCACGGAGGCGGAAAAAGGTCCTGCCCATGTGGTCGCAATACTTGCCGAATTAGCTTCAAGGAATAAGGGTGAATTCCCTGATTTAAGTGGAGTTGGTGTTGCCGTACCAGGACTTTTTAATGCCGATGGAACAATTGAATTATTTCCCAATTTAATTGGAAAATGGCGCGGCTTTCAGGCGCTAGAACCCATAAGAAGTGCTACCAACTTACCGACTGCCATAATAAATGATGCTAGAGCATTTACCTTAGCTGAAGCGATTATGGGCGCGGCGCTTGGGAAAAGAACTGTTGCATGTTTTGTTATAGGAACAGGTGTTGGCGGTGGCGTAGTTATTGATGGCAAGATTCATTTGGGTGCAAATGGGGCAGCGGGTGAGATCGCACATCAAATCGTTAAATTTGATGGCCCAATCTGTGGATGCGGCGCACAAGGCTGTGCAGAAACGCTCACAAACTCTTTTGCTATAGCAAAACTTGCGGGGACAAAAACGGCTGAAGAAGCATATAAAAATGCTTTAGCTGGAGATGAGAAAGCTATCGCTGCATTTAAAGAAGTGGCTTATTGGATTGCAATTACATTAACAAACATTATGGTCGTACTTGCACCTGACACAATAGTCATCGGCGGCGGTGTTGCTCAAGCAGGTGAAATACTTCTTGATGAAATTAGAGCTGCAATGAAAAAACGTGCACATCTTTATCCAGAGAGTTTTATTAATATTGTTCCAGCGACTTTAGGTTTTTATGCCGGTTCTGTCGGAGCCGCGCTATATGGTGCAATTACAGCCGGTGCACAGTTAAGTTTTATATCCACTACATAACGATTTGCAGCATAAGCAGTTTCCGTATGTTCAATTGCAATTCCGAATTGATCTTCAATGACTCGTGTTTCCACTAATAATGGAGATTTAGTAGGCAAATCTAGTCGATTGGCTTCCTGAGTCGTTGCTAATCGCGCCTTAAGCCAGCCACTGGCCAGAGTAGGTTGAATTCCATTTTTTCTCAATGCATCGTGTAGTGATCCAGTGCTTAAATCTTCTTCTAAAACTTTTTGGCACTTCGAAGTTAGGACAACTTTTTCTATCGCTAGTGGAGTTTCATCTGCCAATCGCAATCTTCGAATAACTATCACCGTGGAAGGATCTTTAAGATTCAACATTTTTAAATCTGAACGAGACGCAATCTCTTTCTTGGCTGAGATTAATTCTGAAGATGGTCGTAAACCTCGTCGCTTCATATCCTCGGTGAAGGAGAGGAGTACACCCTCACGTCTGTGAAGAGGATTATCGGCAATAAATGTTCCAGCACCGCGGCGTCGATCAACTAACCCTTCGCGCATCAAATTAAGAACGGCTTGACGAGCCGTCATGCGACTAACATCAAAACTCGCGGCAATCTCGACTTCAGAAGGAATAACTTCACCGGGGCGCCCATTGAGAATAATTTCTCGTAGCCATGCTTCTATTTCCTGGTATCGGAGCCCCGCGCGTGCAACCCTTTTCCCTTGACTTGCCTTCATGAAAGCACTACCTTGAGGTTCAAATTGGTATAGACATTCGGATCATCCATAAAGGGTACCAGTCTATTTAACCCAATTTAAGGGGGCTTAAGTTACACATGAGTTCATCATTAGCGGGCCTCTGGAGCGCAAAAGCGCATGATTTATTAACAGATTTAATTACCCAAGAGGGTGCAAATATTAGTACCGCAGCCCAATGGTGTGCTGACTCCATTTTAAACGACGGTGTAGTTCATTTGTTTGGAACTGGACATTCTAGAATTCCTTTAGAAGAAATGTTTCCACGTTACGGTTCATATGCTGGCTTCAATCCAATGGCTGAGTTATCGATGACATTCCACACTCAGGTTGTCGGATCTAATGGGCAACGCCAAGCAATGTTTATAGAACGCGTCGAGGGTTTTGCAGAAGAAATCTTAAAAAACTGGGAATTTTGTGTGCAAGACATCCTAATAATTTTTAGTGTTGGTGGAAAAACTGCCGTGCCAATTGAAATGGCAATTGAAGCTCGAAAACGTGGTGTAAAAGTAATTGGTGTTACTTCACTTGTAAGTAATAAAACTGGAAAAGCCCTTCATTCTTCAGGTACAACGCTTTCGGAAAATGTAGATTTAGTAATTGACTTAATGGTGCCACTAGGTGATGCGCTAGTGGAGATTCCTGGAATGCAAACACCCGTTGGTCCTGGTTCAACATTAACTGCAATTACAATAGTCAATGAAATTAAAGTTCAAGTGGCAGAAAAATTATTTGAAAGTGGCTATACACCACAGGTACTAACAAGTTCGGCGATTGTTGGCGAAACTGAAAGCAAACGACTATTTAACGCCGCTTATGCCGAACATGCTCGGCGCATATCTTCTCGTCTAACTGGATCTAACACATCCAAGGGGTGTGATAGTTACGCGAGATGAAACAAATCTACTCAAATAGAGAGTTGATTTGTAACGATCTGAAATCAATAAAGAAATAAGAGACTAAAAGGGTTGCAATCTCTGACAACAGGGTTAAGGATTCAACTCCTAAGTTATTCGACAATCGGAAGGAATGTAATGAATATAAGTTCAAAGCGAGTTAAATCTGCAATAGCGATTACAGCATCAGCCGCACTTGTATTGGGTATCTCTATTTTAGCCGCGCCAGCACAAGCTGCAGGTACATACAAAATTGGTGTAAGTAATAGCTGGGCAGGAAACTCTTGGCGTGAAACAATGGTTTGTGCTATCAAAGCCGAGGCTACACTCTCAAGGAAAGTTGCTTCTGTAACCGTTCTATCACGAAACACAGATAGCGCTGGTCAGTCAGCAGACATTCGTACTCTAAAGACTGCAGGTGTAAATGCAATCATCGTGAACTCAGGAGATCCAGCAGCGAACAATGCTGCGATCAAAGAGGCAACTGATGCGGGCATCAAAGTTATTGCAGTCGATAACGCAATAACAGCACCAAATACAACACTGGTGGCAAATGATCAGGTTGCATATGGTCGCGTAGGCGCTGCAGCACTCGCAAAAGCAATGAATTACAAGGGTAACGTTCTTTACATGCGTGGCGCTTCTGGTGCTGGTGCAGATACAGATCGTGACACTGGATTCAAGGCTGAGATGAAAAAATGGAAAAATATCAAGATCACTAAAGAGGTATTTACCAACTGGGATTGGGCGACAGGTGGAACGCTTGCGAATCAATTGCTAGTACCAGGTAAGTTCCAAGGTGTTTGGACATCAGGTATCGATTACAACATCGTTACTGCAATGACATCGAAGCTAAAGGGTAAGTACATCCCTGTTGTTGGTTCAGATAACAACGAATTTATGAGACTGACACAATCTCTTGCATCTAAGGGTTTTGTTGGAATTGTTGTTCCAAATCCAGCAATCGTTGGCGGTTATGCGGCAAAGATTGCGATTGATCTTCTAGATGGCAAAGTGGTTCCAGCAAAGAACCTATTAGCTCCAAAGGCACTTACTTATGCAGCAAATAAGAAGGAAATTGATGCACGAATTATCGCGACACAGGAAGCGACGTTCTCTGCAACTCTTTCACTTCCAGGAAAGACAACATTTACACCAACACAGCTATTCCGTTGCAAGGCACCACAAGATTCAGATGACGGTGGACGATAGTAGTTATTAGGTTCTCTAATAATTAAGGTGTTGCTTTAAATTAGTTGAGGCTTGAAGAGAAATCTTCAAGCCTCAACTAATAAAATTACATTTATAGATGGGAATGAAATTGACAAAGGACCTACTGCTCGAGATTAATTCTGTAGCAAAATCTTATGGTCCTGTGATAGCACTTAAGAATGCTAATTTGTCTGTTAGACCTGGAGAGATACACGCCCTTCTAGGGGCGAACGGGGCGGGAAAATCTACGTTGGTAAAAATATTAACTGGCGTTATTACTTCTGACCATGGAGAAATCTCACTGCACGGAAAGAAAGTTCAGTTTTCTTCGCCAGATCACGCTAGAAAAAATGGCATTGCTCCGGTCTTTCAAGACCCGGCATTAATCCCAGACATCTCATTAAAGCGCAATTTGGCATTGACTGGAACGAATGAAAAGCGATTTCTGGCCCAGATTAATGCAATGGGTTTAACAGTAAACTTAAATGAGATTGCCGCCAATATAGAGTTACCTACTCTAAGAATGATTGACCTTGCGCGAGCTCTAAGCCACGATCCAGAACTTCTAATTTTGGATGAAATCACCGCGGCACTTCCAATAGATTTAGCAGACAAAGTCATTGAGATAATGAATTCCCAGAAAGAGAAAGGCAAGTCTGTTGTGTTTATTTCCCATCGACTCGCTGAGATTGAGAGCATCTGTGATTGGGCCACAGTATTACGAGATGGAATTGATGTAGATTCGTTTGGAACAAACAAGGAGATTGAAGAAAGAATAGTTTCGGCAATGCTAGGTGAGAAAAATAATGTTACCAATAAGAAACACAATTCGAACTCTGCACTCAAAAGTGCGGCAACCCTGCTTGAAGTCGTAAATCTTTCGGGGGGGAAGAATTTGACGGATGTTTCATTTGAGATAAAAAAGGGTGAAGTTTTAGGTGTAGCCGCTTTGGAAGGGCAAGGCCAGGACTTCTTATTTGAAATCCTTGCAGGGCAATCAAAGCCGGCTTCCGGACAGATTTTAGTAAACGGAGACAAAGTTTCATTCAATCACCCAGCAGATGCAATTAAATTAGGAATTTCATATGTTCCAGGAAATCGTAAATCTGCATTGATGCCGCAGCGTTCTATTAGAGAAAATCTCGCGCTGACTAGGTTTCGAGGCTTTACTAAGTGGGGCAAAATCAATGCTAAGAGTGAGAACAAAACGGTTAATAACGCAGTTGCAGCCCTGGAAATCGATACGCGAGCAAAATCTCAGATAAAAAGATTATCTGGAGGAAATCAACAGAAGGTGACGATAGGGCGCTGGGTTACGACGGGCTTTGATTTACTTCTTTGCTTTGATCCAACTAGAGGTATCGATGTGGGAACTAAGCAACAAATCTATGACTTAATCAGAAAGTTTGCCGATGAAGGCAAATCTGTTCTTTTGTTTACATCAGAGCTTCGTGAAATTCAATTGACCTGTGATCGTGCAATTGTTATTTACGAGGGTAAAGTTGAAGCCAACCTAGAGATCGAAAATTGTAGTGAGGAAAACTTGATGAATGCTGCCCACGGTTTGGCGGTGGCTCAGTGAATCTTGTTCAAGTTCGCAGGCAAAGTTGGAATATTGGGATTATTGTTTTAGTACTGATTTTAGGTTTTTGGCGAATTAATCAACTTCCTCAGTTTGGTTCTTATGAGGCCCGCACTTTTATCCTTGGTATTTTACCAATTGCACTTTTATCAATGGGGCAAGCGGCCATCATTATTGGTGGAGGTATAAATCTTGCTATAGGAGCGGAGGCAGTATTAATTAACTGTTTATCTGCTAAATATATGGCTGGTACCTCGCTGACGGAATCTATTCTCCTTGCCATCTTTTTTGTTGCGATAGGTGCACTTATTGGTGCAATCAATGGGTGGATTGTTTCAGCCTCGGGCATAGCAGATATTGTTGTCACACTTGCAACTAGTTTTTTGTTAGTTGGAGTCGCTATGTTTGTGATGCCACAGCCGGGTGGTGGGATAAATCAAAGTTTAGCTGATGCGATCGGTGGAAAAGATCCTAATTTCATTCCACCACTGATTTGGTTAATTTTGCCACTTATTTTTATTTGGATTCCGCTCTATAGAAGCCGTACAGGTATCGCAATGTTTGCAATTGGCTCCAATAAGGATGCAGCGTTTCTCTCTGGGGTAAACGTAAGTCGCACTCAAGTCAAGCTTTATGCAGTAGGTGGTCTCTTTGCTGGCCTTTCTGGCATTGTGTTAACAGGTATAACTTTGAGCGCAAGTCCATTTGCAAGCATTAGTAATACCGCGACTCTTAACTCAGTAGCGGGTGCGGTATTAGGTGGCGTTTCACTTGCCGGGGGTGTCGGTGGGCTAGCTGGACCTGCAATGGCCGCACTTATTCTGTACTTTATTCCAAATATCTTATTAGCCTACGGAATTGATCCTTCTTACTCACAGATAATTACAGGAGCATTAACAATTTTGGTGGTGCTAGTCGGAGGATTACTGCGCAAACGGACAGGGAAAACTTAAATGAGCACCATCAAGAATTTTGCGACTGTAAGCGTCTCCAAATCGATATGGGCCCTATTTGGAATTCTGATTGGGTTATTTTTACTCACAAGTTTTATAGACCCTTACTTTTTTTCAATTCCCGCAGTTGGTGTCACCTTTTCACTAGCAGCACCTCTTGGCTTGTTAGCTGCAGGACAAACGATATGCATGCTCACTGGTGGTATTGATCTCTCACTTGCAATGATAGCCGCGGGTGCTGCTTTTATCGTAAGCGTCAAATCACCGGCAGGAACATTTTCAGCATTGATGTGGGGGGCCTTATTTTGTATCGTGGTTGGTTCAGTGAATGGACTAGCTATAGGACTTCTTGGGATGAATCCTTTGATTATGACGCTTGGAATGAACGCGGTTCTAATCGGTGTATTCACAGTTGGTGTTACAACCTTTCTTAAAGGTAGCTCTTCTATGCCAGAGATTTTAGTTACGGCAAGTAATGCAACTTTTCTCTTTGATCCGCTCTCGTGGCCCTTAGTGATCTGGGCTGTTATTGGTGGAATGCTTTTATTTTTACTTAACAAAACCGGACTTGGTCGCTTAATTTATGCCATTGGTGACAATGCTGAAGCAGCTCGCTTAGCTGGAATTAAAGTCTGGCAGGTTCAGTGGGCAACCTATGTAATCTGCGCTCTATTAGGTGGAGTCGGTGGAGTACTAATTGGTGGACAGTCCGGTGCTGTTGCAATAAGTCTTGCAAATCCCTTCTTACTGCCATCAGTTGCCGCGGTAGTAATAGGAGGAACATCGATTATGGGTGGCATCGGAAATTACACAGGAACAATTTTAGGAACTTTAATACTTACGGTTTTGTCATATCTGTTAGCGACAATTAATTCATCAGAGGCAGTGAAACAGATGATTTATGGAGCCATTATTTTGGTTCTAGCGTGGACGTATTCAAAGATATCTCAGAATTCATAAACTATGAAAATTAATTCCGCTGCAGTTATTGGTACGGGATTTATTGGCACTGTTCACGTTGAGTCAATTCGCCGGATAGGTGTGAAAGTTAAAGGCGTTCTTGCCGGAAACTCGGAGAGCACTAAGTTAGGTGCCAAGAAGCTTGCTGTAGAACAGGCTTATGCCTCACTAGATCAAATCTGTGAAGACAATGATGTCAATGTTGTACATGTGACATCTCCGAACGCCTTGCACTATTTACAGGTAAAGCAACTTCTCAACGCTGGCAAGCATGTTGTATGCGAAAAACCGTTGGCCCTCTCTGCACAAGATGGCCTAGAGCTAGTTCAGTTAGCAAAGAAAACTGGCTTGATACATGCCACGTGTTTTAATACTCGCTTTTATCCAATGGTCCATGAAGCTAAATTTTTGATTAGCAAAAAACTAATTGGCACTCCTAGATACATTAAAGGTCACTATCACCAAGATTGGTTGACCTTGGATACTGATTGGAACTGGCGGCTTGAAGCAGAAAAGGCTGGCCAACTTAGGGCGGTTGCCGACATTGGGTCACACTTAATTGATCAGATCGGTTTTGTCAGCGGTCTGACGGTCACAGAAGTTTTTGCAGACCTGCACACACTTGTTCCAGTCAGACAAAAACCTACTGGGCCCGTACAGACTTTTACCATAGATTCAACCTCTGTAAGGCAGGCCATTGATATGAGCTCCGATGATGCAGCTGGAATTTTGTTGAGATTTAGCAACGGTGCTCGAGCAACAGTTTCAATCTCTCAAATCTCATCCGGCCGAAAGAACTCCATCAACTGGGAGATCAGTGGACCAGAGGGGTCACTTGCCTTCGATTCTGAAAATCCAGAGCAGTTATGGATTGGCCATAGAGGAAAAGCAAATGAAGTTTTACACAAAGATCCAAGTATGTTGTCTGAAGCCGCTGTGAAGACTGCTTTTTATCCCGGAGGGCATGTAGAAGGATTTTCAGAGACATTCCGTGGTTTATTTGAAAGAGTCTATGCCGATATTAATAGTGAAAGAGAGTCTAATTCTTATCCAACTTTTGCAGATGGCGTTAAGAGTTTAGAGATTACAGATGCAATTGCCCAGAGCTCCAAAAGCGCTTCCTGGGTAAGGATCTAATAACCACAATCCGCAGTCGAACAGGAGAAACAAATGAAGCTAGGACTACTAACAGCGCCACTGCCCGATCTATCCTTGTTTGAAATTGCGGATTGGGCAGCTGCCGAAAAGTTTGAGATGCTCGAAGTTTGTTGCTGGCCAAAGACAGCTGGTGCAAATAGACGATACGCCGGGATCACACATATCGAAGTAGAAGATCTGAGTAAGTCTGAGGGTGAAGAAATAGTTGGTCAACTGAAATCTCGCAACATTGAGATGTCAGCACTTGGCTACTATCCAAATAACTTGCATCCTGATCCAGAGCAACGAAAGCTAGTCAATGAACACACCAAGAAAGTAATTCGTGCTGCAGGTATCATGGGTGTTCCAGTTGTTAGTACTTTTATTGGCGCAGATGCATCAAAGACCCAAGATGAAAACTGGGCGGAGGCGCTTAAAGCGTGGCCAGAGATTGTAAAAGTTGCGACAGATAGCAACGTAAAAATTGCTATTGAAAATTGCCCAATGATTTTTAGTAAAGATGAGTGGCCAAGTGGACACAATGTTGCGTACTCACCAAGAATTTGGCGTGAGATGTTTGATAAATTTGGTCCAACTATTGGACTTAACTTAGATCCATCACATTTACTTTGGCAGATGATTGATATTGAGCGCGTTATCCGTGAATTTGGTTCGCGTATCTATCACACACATGTTAAAGATATGGAGATCGACCGCGAAGGCCTTTACAACAATGGAATCATGTCAGGCGGAATTGGATGGCAACGTCCACGTCTGCCAGGTTATGGCGAGATCAATTGGGCTAACTTCGTGGCAACTTTGTCTCAGGTTGGTTACGACGGAGTCCTTTGTATCGAACATGAAGACCGCAGGTTTGAAGGCACCAATGATTTGGTCAAGCAAGGGTTTTTAATTGCGCGCAATCAAATTGCGGCGTTACTACCAATGACATTGTAAACCTAAGGCAATAAAAAGCTGCTCTGTAGATCCAAAGTTTAGGTGTTCACCGTTGCGACTACGCGATCGCTAAACTCATTTGTCATTGGATCTTTAAGAATCATCTTCACGCGACCATCAGGCAAGGTCTCTTGCTTAATGACAACAAGACCCTCAAACATTGCCGGATTCTTCTCGATTCGAGGGGTGGTTCCGCCTCGCCAGTCCAGTTCAACTGGTGCCCAACCATGCTTTTCAACTGATTTAAAGCAGGCATCCATGATTGCATTTACAACGTAGCCATCGTAGAAGGTCTCCATTGGCTTGGTATTTGATTCCATAGCGTTGAACATATCCGTGAACATGTCAACATATCCAAGTTCGGCAACTTCATCGCCGACAGGAAATAGCCAACCAGTGGAGGTTTCAGATTTTTCAGCGATGTAAGAGTTACCTTCAGCTGCTGTAAACATTTCAAAACCTGTTCGCAAAAAGTGGTTCATCCAGATTGTGCCGTGTGTTCCTGCAACTTCATCGCGAAGGTCCATGCCACCTCGGAATGTCCAAGAGACTTCAAACTGACCGATTGCACCTGATTCAAACTTGATTAATGCGATCGCATTATCTTCGGCGTTGATTGGATGGACCATCGTGTCGCTCCAGCATAGAACTTCAACAGGCCGATTTTCTTTACCGACAAAGTTGCGGATGATCTCAATGCAGTGGCAACCAAGATCAATGATGCAGCCGCCACCTGCTTGCTTATCATCCCAGAACCATGCGCTGTGAGGACCAGGGTGAGTCTCTCTTGAGCGCACCCACAGCACATCGCCAACGGCACCGCTCTGCACACTTTTCACGGCCTTTAATGTCTTTGGTGTGTAGGCAAGATCCTCTAAGTAACCGGCAAATACTCCCGCCCTTTCCACGGTATCTAAAATTCGTTTAGCTTCAGCGGCAGTTCGAGCTAATGGTTTTGTGCATAAAATCGCTTTTCCCGCTTTTGCAGCTAACGTAATCGCCTCTTCGTGCATGTGATTTGGAAGAGCAACAATGACGACATCGGTGTCAGGATGATTGATTGCTTCTTCAAGACTGGTCGTAACGTTTGCAATATTCCATCGCTTTGCAAAAGTATCTCCACGTTCTTGGGATCTTGAATAAACAACTGAAACAAAGTCCCGGTTTCGCTGGCCATGAAGTGTCATTGTGTAAAAATCTGCGATTAAGCCAGTACCAAGCATTGTTATCCGTCGTGATTGCAAGATTCCTCCTGAGGATTAGGTCTAGCGATAAGTATAGACATATGTGTTATTATAAAAAAAGGGAGGTCGGGATGTCTTTTCGCGAACTTGGTCACTTTGACGTCATAGTAATGGGTGCCGGATCAGCAGGTGCCACCGCTGCTATCGCTGCCGCGCGTACAGGTTCGAATGTCCTAGTTATCGACCGTCTACCTTTTGTGGGCGGAACCAGCACTGCCGTCCTCGATACCTTTTACGGCTTTTACACGCCTGGTGAAAAGGCCAAAAAGATTGTGGGTGGAATACCTGATCAGGTTATATCTGGACTCTCTAGTTTTGGATCCATGATCGAGCGTCCAAATACATATGGAGCCGGCACGGGAGTGACATATAACCCAGAGCATCTAAAAGTCGTTTGGGAATCAATGCTTCAAAAATCAGGAGCAAAAATTCTTCTTCATGCACTTTTGCAAGAGGTGACTGTTAAAGATGGCCAGGTAAGAGAGTTAATTTTGGCAACACGCACTGGCGCTTGTAAAGTCACTGGAGATTTCTTTATCGATGCAACAGGAGATGCTGATCTATCTCATTTTGCTGGATTTGGTTATGAGAAAGCTGGAGATATAGCACCTGCGCAGACATTAACTACAACTTTTAAAATGGTAAATGTTAATGAAGCTGATCGAAAAAAAATTGATAAGAACAAATTGCACCAATTAATGCAAGAAGCTACGGAATCAGGCTATGAGCTACCTAGACGCGAAGGATCCGATCACATTACCCCCATTGCAAACACTACTGCAACAGTGATGACCCGGCTAGATTCAGTTCGCAAAAACTCCAAGGGAGAGATTGAATCTGTCTTAGATGATCCGTTCTTTTTAACGGAATCGGAGATTGCGGGGCGAGCTCAAGCAACTGAATATGCACGCTTTTTGGTCGATAAGGTTCCAGGCTACGAAAAATCATCTCTGTATGGATTTTCAACGCTGATCGGCGTTAGAGAAACTCGCAGAGTTTATGGGGATTACCGTGTAGAAAAAACTGATGTTCTTGAGGCGCGACAGTTTGATGACCAAGTTGCCTTATGTGGTGCTCCTATTGAGGATCATCACAGCGGAGATGGAACTAATTGGGTTTATCTACCGGAAGGTTCAGCTGTTGGTATTCCGCTACGGTCTCTCATTGTTAAGGATTCAATTAATACAATGGTAATTGGACGTTGCTTTTCGGCAACGCATGATGCCCATGCAAGTATTCGGTCTATGGCACAGTGTATGGCGATGGGCGTTGCTGCCGGTCTCTGTGCTTCACTTGTACGGAGTGAAAAAAATGAAATCCGCACAATTGAGTTCTCAAAGGTTCAGGACGAGTTAATTAAAACTGGCGCAATCCTGCAGGTATAAATGTCGCAAATAATTAGAACTGTTCTTGAAGATATTCAATCAGACCAATTAGGTATTACTTTTATGCACGAGCACTTGATTATTGATTCTTTAATTGTTGAAAGAGAATTTCCACAGATTCATTTGCACTCTGAAATTGAAGCGATCGCAGAAGTAAAACTTTGTAAAGCTGTAGGTGTTAAATCAATGCTCGATTGCATGCCAGTTGGGTCGGGGCGCTCTGCTTTGAAGCTGGCCGCGATTTCAAAGGCAACCGGAGTAAACATCATCGCTAGTACCGGCTTGCACCATGATCGCTATTACCGACCATCAGATGAAATTGAGAATCTATCCGCTGAAGCGTTAGCTCAAGTTTTTATTGCAGATATCAAGACTGGAATGGAAGGAACTAAATTCAAAGCAGGAATGATAAAAATGGTTACCTCCGGACCATCTATTAAAGACCGAGAAAAGAGATTATTTGAAGCGGTTGCTATTGCTCAGTATGAAACTGGAGCACCAATTATCTCTCATTGCGAGCATGGAACGGGTGCGATGGAACAGATTGATTTAATTAGTAAGTTGAAAATTCCAATTCATAAAGTTACTTTGTCACACACGGATAAAAAAAATGATTACGGATATCATAGTGAATTACTGTCGAGTGGCATAAATGTGGAGTATGACCAATCACTTAGACAGAGCAAAGACGAGGAACCTGCAAGTGCTCAACTCATGAAAGCGATGATTGATGAAGGTTTTATCGATCAAATTATGTTAGGTACCGACGGTGCACGCCGTAGCTTATGGAGCTCACTTGGTGGCGCTCCAGGTTTGGCTTGGCTCTATAGTGGTTGGAGTAAGAAACTGATTAAATCTGGATTGACACAGGGTCAACTCGATAAAGTCTTTATTGATAATCCAGCACGCACGCTAATATTGGAGGGGCAGGGGAGTCGCTCATGAATAATCAAGTAAATGGTGAAGTTAATTTTGAATCAGGTTTAATCGCAATTATTCGTTCGAAGTCAGCCGAAGAAGGTCGCACCTTTGCTCGCGCATTTGTTGAAGCCGGCGTTAATCTAATCGAATTCACCACAACCACACCAGGTGTATTTGATTTAATTGAAGAGTTTTCTGGAATTAAAAATCTAAATGTCGCATTAGGTACGGCAATGAACAAGAATGATGTGGAGAATGGTAAAAAAGCGGGCGCTAAGATTGTGATTTCGCCTCACACATCAAAAGAGGTAATCAGGGCAACAAAAAATTTAGGTTTGATCTCAATTCCAGGCGTGGCAAGTCCAACAGAGATTGCAGATGCTCTCCGATATGGTGGCGATATTCTAAAATTTTTCCCAGCATCTAGTTTAGGAATTAATTTTCTAAAATCTGTTCGCGATCCATTTCCTGGAAACACTTGGTTTGCCACCGGTGGTATCGCATTGGAGGAAATTAATTCTTGGGTTAAAGCAGGTATATCTGGATTTGGATTAGGTGGACCGCTCACCTCAGGCGGTATCACTGAGATCTCAAACCGAGTGCGAGATTTTCAAAGAGCTATTAGTTCAGGGAAATTTCAATAAATCTCGGATTTACCTACAAGAGTGGGTTGTGAGGTGTTCTGTTCCACGACATATCTCTCTCCTTCCTCTTTAATATGGGATGTCTAAGAGCCCCCGCCCTAATTCCAAGTCCCAAGTCATAGTCCTAAGTGTTTTACATGATGGCCTAACCCCGACCGAGGCTGGCCTGCGCTTTGGGATGA
>JAYTTL010000325.1:0-1109 GCA_043745325.1 Actinomycetes bacterium | reverse complement strand
GAACACTTGCACAAGCCATTATTGACGCACAAGATTTAGATATTGAAATTGTTTTGATAGTGAGCGATCAAGTGAAAGCTCAAGTTTTAATGCGCGCCGTTGAAGCAGGAATCGCAAGTGAGGTTATTCCAATGACCAATCCTCGTCATTTATGGAACACACGTATTATTGAAAAAGTTGTCGAGTACAAACCTGATTTAGTAGTGAGCACGGGCTTTATGCGTATTTTATCACCAGATTTTGTTCATCGGTTTCCAACAATAAATATTCATCCAGCCCTCCTCCCAGATTTTCCAGGCGCTCATGCCGTGCGCGATGCACTTTTAGCAGGTGTGAATGTCACCGGAACAACGGTCCATTGGGTAGATGCCGGTGTTGATACGGGTCCAATTATTACGCAAATGCAGATCCCAATCTTGAAGGGTGATGACGAGGCAAGCCTTCATGAGAGAATTAAGAAAGTAGAACGCGGTCTCATTGTTTCGAGTATCGCGCTGATTCTTCCAACTTTGGAGCACAATGTCTGAACTTAAAGCTATTCGTCGAGCATTAGTGAGCGTCTATGACAAAGGGCGTCTACTTGAAATTGGGAAAGCGTTAAGTCAGGCTGGAGTTGAGATTCTCTCAACAGGTTCAACGGCAGCTCACTTAGCGAAAGCTGGAATTTTAGTAACAGAAGTAAGTACATACACGGGTTTCCCCGAAATTATGGGTGGTCGCGTCAAGACGTTACATCCACGTGTGCACTCTGGAATTCTGGCCGATCAGAATAATCCTGATCACATGTCGGCAATCGCGGCGCTAGATATCGCTCCTTTTGATGTGGTCATAATTAGTCTCTATCCATTTGCCGCCACGATTGCATCGGGCGCAAATTTTAACGAGAGCATTGAACAGATTGATATTGGTGGACCCTCAATGCTGCGTGGTGCGGCAAAAAATCACAGTTCAGTTGCAGTTATAAGTCAGATTTCACAGTACGACCTTTTGTTAGAGGCAATAAGAGTTGGGGGCTTTTCTCTAGCCCAACGAAAACAACTGGCGCTCGAAAGCTTTAGGACAACGGCGCAATACGATCTCGCTATTGCAACGTGGCTTGGTAAGAGCGA
>JAYTTL010000324.1:0-1110 GCA_043745325.1 Actinomycetes bacterium | reverse complement strand
CATCTCGCAATGTGGTGTCATAAATATGAAAAGCATCATCCATCGCCATTAAATTACCCGATGCATCCAACCATGTTTATCTTCAACGGTGCCATGTTGAATCCCAAGTAAGTGGCTACGAATCTGGGCAGTAATTGGACCAGGTTGACCATCTCCGGTTATCCACGTACCCATCGCACTCTTCGCCGAGCCCACTGGAGTAATAACGGCAGCGGTACCACATGCAAAGATCTCCGTTATCTCCCCCGATTCAACACCTTCTCGCCAATCATCGATGCTGATCATTACCTCTTGGCTTGTATAACCTAAATCTTTAGCAACACTTAAAATCGAATCACGGGTAATACCCGGCAACAAAGTACCCGTGAGTTTAGGAGTCACGAGCGTTGCATCGGTGCCTGTGCCTTTTACAAAGTACAGGTTCATGCCGCCCATCTCTTCAATCCACTTTCGCTCAACGGCATCAAGCCAAACAACTTGATCACAGCCCTGCTTAGCTGCAGCTTTTTGCGCAACTAATGAAGCAGCGTAATTTCCGCCGCACTTAGCTTCACCGGTTCCACCGAGGGCTGCCCGAACATACTCCGTTGAGATCCAGACCGAAACGGCATCGTTTGAAGAAAAATAAGCACTAGCTGGGGTTGCAATCAACATGTACAGAGCTTTATTGGATGGTCGCACGCCTAGACCAACTTCAGTTGCAAACATAAAGGGGCGTAGATACAGAGATTCGCCAAGATTATTTGGCACCCACGTGGAATCTTCTTTGATGAGGGTCTCTAAAGAATCAATAAAAGCCTCTACTGACATCTCAGGTAGCGCCAAGCGCGCCGCCGACTTAGCAAATCGCTGTGCATTTGCCTCGGGGCGAAAGAGGCAGACACCACCATCGGGTTGACGGTAGGCCTTCATGCCCTCGAATATTTCTTGAGCGTAATGAAAAACCGCCGTGGCCGGGTCTAACGTGATTGGACCATACGGAACTAACTCGGGCTCTTGCCAGCCATCTTTTTCACTCCACTCACACGTAATCATGTGATCGGTGTAATGCCTTCCAAAACCGCCCTCGGCAATTTGGGCAGTACGCGTCTCAGCATCTTTCCTGTGTGG
>JAYTTL010000323.1:0-1113 GCA_043745325.1 Actinomycetes bacterium | reverse complement strand
AGCGTTGTTGGCTCTAAAACTGTACTCATCACGTCACTTCTCTCCGCAATTCCCAATGTATATAAATTCTCTCATTGAGTACAGCGCTCATTTGCTTGGATTTATTCCATTGATGACGTCGTTATGTAGAACGCCGTTCGTTGACACACCACTGCCCCCAAAAGGACCTGACGTGCCCGTCATATTCGTAAAGCGCCCGCCAGCTTCGCGGACAATAATGTCGAGGGCGGCCATGTCCCATACTGCAAGCGAAGGTTCGACGGCCACATCGACTGCGCCTTCGGCTACCAACATGTGCGACCAAAAATCTCCCATTCCACGCGTGCGCCAAGCCGCATCAAGCATTTTTTGGAATGGCTCAAGGTGATCATTAAAACCAATGAAATCTGAATAAGCGATAGATGCATCGTCAAGGGATGCAACGCGTGAAACTGAAATCTTTTTTGTCTCCCCATTAAAAATTACAAATGCTCCTGCATCCTTTGATGCATACCAGCGGCGAGATAGAGCGGGAGAGCTCGCTACGCCAACGACCACTTCTTGGCGCCCATCGTCGGCGACTTCAACAAGGGCGATAAGACATGCCCACGTTGGAACACCACGCATAAAATTCTTAGTTCCATCGATTGGATCAATAATCCAGTATCGCTTAGCACCAGTGATATCGCTGCCGAACTCTTCACCTAACAAACCATCGTTCGGGCGCTGGGTGCCAAGGGCTTGGCGAATCGCCGATTCAACAGCTCGATCTGCATCCGTTACAGGTGTGTTATCGGGCTTGGTGGTGATTACTAAATCCAAAGATTGATATCTCTTGAGTGCAATCGAATCAGCGAGATCTGCCAGTTGGTGGGCGAGGACTAAATCATCGGCGAATTTAGAAGTATCAATCGTCTCCATATGTGAATCTTAATCCTCATTACTGTCTGTGGATTGATCTTTTACCGCCAACAACGAACGAAGACTTGCCAAGCGAGCGCTGCGCTCTGGATCTACAACTCCATCTGGCGCGGCCCAAGCATCAAGTGAGCATGAACTCTCAGAATGTGAACAGTTTGACAAGCAGTTTGCTGCAACCTCAGATAAATCGGTAAACGCATCGACGATCCGATT
>JAYTTL010000322.1:0-1122 GCA_043745325.1 Actinomycetes bacterium | reverse complement strand
TTGAAAGTTTGGCAATTAACCATCCATTTTTAGATGGTAATAAAAGAGTTGCTTTTGCTGTGATGAGTGCTTTCCTATTCATCAATAGATTTGCAATCCATGAATCGAGCGCCGAGATTTATCAAACGTGGATGGAACTCTTTGACACCAATTCGTTTAAATATGAAGAGTTAGAACTTTGGCTCAGGAAAGTAGTCTCAGAAATCAAGTTGAGTCAGATGGGCTGAATCAGGACAGCAGCACTCAAAGGGAAAAATCACTCTCCGTAATTTTATTAAAGGGTTGTGGATAACTTCCGGGTGTCGTCGCGACACCTTGCGAGTCTTTGAACATGAAACTTCAAAGGACTTTTAACATGCTAATTATTATTTCACTACTCAATATGAACTCTGCATTGGGAAGCCAATCAAGCACAAAAGAACCAAAACCTCCGTGCCGGCTTCAAATTAGCATCGCCCATTTATCAACTCATATCAATGAGCGCTTAGGAATTAGGGCGGTCAAAGTTGACGCATCATCTATTTGTAACATCCCGCAGAGTGACGTCGCCATTACCGTGGAAATTTGGAAGAAAGGTAAATTGCAAAATCATCAAGTGAGGAAAAGGAGTACCCATAGTTCCGGAACGACTATTCCTGGAGCTCATGTCAACAACTTTTCAACCTATAGATTTTGTAAGAATAAAGTGAGGACAAGTTATTATGGTGTGGCATATTCGAAGGCATTTATTGCTGGGAAGTGGCAGTACGCACGGCACGTGCTTTCACTAGAAATTATCCCCCTAAATTGTGGTGCTTGAGATAATCTTTCGTCTATGGAATCTGAAGAAGTATTTCTAACTCCGAAGCAAAAACGTCGGGAATCAGAGGTCATCTATGAATGTTTTAGATTAATGCGGGATGAGCGCTCAAGATATGAAAAACAAGCCAATGATTTTATTGATTCAGGGTACTTTTCATCAGATACAAAAAGTCATTTGATTGAATATTCAATAGAAGACAATCAATTTGCATGTAGTGCAACTTCTAAGTTGCACTATGGGGAGAGTTTTTCAACGTTCGCTCCCATTCCTGAAGCTAGAGAAGAGCAAGTCGAGGAATTGATTGAACTATTTGCACAAAG
>JAYTTL010000321.1:0-1123 GCA_043745325.1 Actinomycetes bacterium | reverse complement strand
TCCAATTTCCTATGATCAAATCGTTCAGCGGCCGAATGCCGCGAAAAAGGTCAAACCACAACCTGTAGGGGCTACCTGAGTCAAGCGGATACCCATCTAGTCCCATTGCATATCCCGTTTAATAGCGCTAAACCGCCCTTCACTTTTCAGTTGCCGCGAAGCGTCCGTCTGCTTTAAACAAGTTGACGAGTTCTTGTAGCGCATCTAGATATTCCGTGTAAAGAACATGACCCTTGCGAATAATCGGGTCGTTAGTTTCATACACTCCATCAGCGATACCCTTTGCAACTGAATAAATTACGCGCGCAAGTCTCCTGCCAAATTCTGGCTCATAATGAGGGCTAGAACTATCGAGAGTTGGTCTACACATTCGTTGATTTCCTTGTCATTCGGACAGTAGGAATGTACATCATCCATAAGTTGCCGAAACATCCAGTTCCGAGCAAACCAATTCCTATCATTAGAGAGTTGAATTCCAGCGGCCATGGTTTATTCTAAGATAACAATCTTAGCCCCTTCAGATGCGGTAAGTCCCCCGATAAACTTCTCAACCTCGAGTCGCTGTGATGGGCTATATTGATATTTTCTACTCAGCTCAATAGGCTGGCCGCGTCAATGAACATGCCCAACCCTTTCAAATACTCGTTTGTGGCTAGGGGGTCCTGGAATTTTTCCACTATCCCCGATTGAGTGCATCCAGAAAGTATTCTGGTTGCGGTCTCTTTGAGTACTACCTTCAATCGATTCGCCAGGGGCTCTTCAAATGATTCGAGTCGGAGAAATCCGACGGCTTCGGCTCGGTCGAATATCTCACTCATTTCTAAGTCTTCTGGGAATAGCATTTTAGTATCTGAAAGCAGCTGACGAAACGCCCAACCAGCTACAACCCAAGCCCCCGCCGATGATTCTTCAAATGATATAACCGCCATATTTTGCTGTTTTCTATTCCAAGTACTGAATTTTATGCTGGAGTCCGCTTGCAAGACCACTAACGAAAGTCTTGATTTCATTGATCTGTTTGGAACTAGCATTTTCCAATTGAAGAATGATCCTGAAACCGAAAAGTGATTCCAATACAAGATGATCCTGAAAAGGCGGGAGGCGAAGAGGGCTGGAATGTCTC
>JAYTTL010000320.1:0-1128 GCA_043745325.1 Actinomycetes bacterium | reverse complement strand
TTTGCTAGGCAGCGCTGGAACGTTTCTGACTACGGTAAGCTATTATGACGCTGAGAACCGGCTTATTCAGCAGATAATGGATAATCATCTGGGCCAGGTTGATACTATAACTAACCAGTACAATTTTATTGGTGAGCTGGTAAAGAGTAAAGCACATACCAGTATCAGCTCTACCATTAGTGTCAGCGTGCAAAACCGTTATGGATATGACCAAATTGGTAGGCAGGTAGATACATGGGAGAGCTATCAAAATATGCCAGAGCTTCTGCTTTCACATTTAGAGTACAATGAAATAGGTCAGCTTATTGCTAAGCACTTAAATTTAACTAACTATACGGGTTTATTACCGCAAACTATTGTTGAAAGCGCAGTTCTTACCACTAGTAAAGCAGACGTTGCCACGGTAAGTGTTTCCTTGAATCCAGGATTTTCTATCACAGGGAGTGCTACCAATATATATTCGGCAAGTATTGGCAGCAGTGGAGGCACATTTGCACAAACTAACGAATATCGATATACCATTCGGGGGCAGCTGCGAACTATTAACAATCCGTCTTTGATTGCTGATAAGGGAATTACGCAAAGTGACTCAGCTGCCTTATTTGGTGAACAGGTAAACTATGCCGAGAACACAGGCCTTGTGGGCACCCCTCAGTATAATGGTAATATTTCCTCTATCTCCTGGCGTAACAAGATTGAAGTTTCGGGGCAGCCAGGAGTAGTTGGAGGAACGCAAGGCTATACCTTTGGTTACGACGGGGTAGACCGCCAAACGAGTAGTAGTTATTTCAATCTTGTGGGTGCTACCTGGACACAAAGTTCGGTAGATGCCTTTAGCGAGAATGTTCCTAAGTATGACGAGATGGGCAATATAGATAGTCTCGTACGGAAGGATAAATCGGGTAATGTAGTCAACCGGCTGAGCTACAAATACGCGTCTAATGGGAACAAATTAGCTGGTGTTACGGACATAGGTACAGAAGGCTTTAGCAGCAGCTATACGTATGATGGCAATGGCAATATGACATCTGACACGAAGAAAGGGATAACGTTAACCTATAACTACCTAGACCTGGTGGATACGATAAAGCAAGGAACATCAAGGCTTGTGTATACTTATGATGCTAC
>JAYTTL010000319.1:0-4194 GCA_043745325.1 Actinomycetes bacterium | reverse complement strand
TAACCTCTGCGGCATACCACGCGCGTGAGGCCAGCATTCAGGAGAGATCTGCAACTGAATCCGCGCTTTCTGGGGCTCTGGCCTTGCTGTTAATTGATGGTCAAATCCATGCTAACTCGGCTGAGCAATCGCTTCTAGATGAGCTCGCAGCCTTGACCGCCAAGATTCGTATCGCAATCGCAATTCACACGGATTCCGTCTCATCGACGCAAATGGTAAGAAGAAAATTAGCGATTCGATTATTTCGCCTTGCCGGTACTGCGCCGCTTCCCGTTACCTATGAATTTGAATTCGATGCGCTCTAAAACACGGATTATTGCCCTTGGTTTGGGGACCATAATGCTTTTGAGCAGTTGCGCGACGATTACCAAGAGTATTGAGCATGTGAAACCTAAACCTGTAGTAAAAAATGTTTTGAGTGGTCGAATTGGATCCAACGGCCCTGTCCTTGCGGTAAAGATTGATGATACGAACTCTGCACGCCCACAGATTGGCCTAGAGGATGCCGACATTGTCTACATTGAACAGGTAGAAGGCGGCCTTACCCGATTGGCGGCAATCTTCTCATCTCTCATCCCAACTCGCATCGGTCCCGTGCGCAGTGCAAGAATTTCCGATATTGACATACTCTCTCCATTTGGTCGAGTTGCATTTGCATATAGCGGTGCTCAAAGAAAACTTCTGCCGGTAATTTCGGCGGCAAATCTGCAAAATCTAGGCGCCCAAACACAGTCACCAATAATCTTCACAAGAGATCCTGCGCGCAATGCGCCGTACAATATGGTTCTGCGCGCAGATTTGCTGATGCAAAAGATTGTTGAAAAGGGCTATCTCGTTGATTCGGCCAAATCAGTTGGTTGGAAATTCGGAGAAACTGCTTCGCAAGGTGTTCCAATTTCTCGGGCAGTATTGCATTGGCCAGCGACAACGTATGGAGTTATCTGGTCGGCTATCGATAATCGATGGCACTTAACGCATAACAACGCAGAAAACCTCGCTGAAAGTGGCAAGGTACTTGGGCCTACAACCTTTGTTATTCAACTCGTTTCTATTACACCATCGCAGTTTGGAGATAAGTTTGGAGGCATCACTCCTTTTTCTCATACGGTCGGAAATGGTTCTGGATATATCCTGCGAGATGGAAAGAGTTTTACCGCCACATGGGCTCGAGCTTCCGCTGATGTGGGAACGACGTGGAAGGGGTTGGATGGCAACGAGATTACATTTGCTCCTGGCCAAGTCTGGGTTGCTTTGACCGATACTGAGCCCGATTTCACTCTGATTCCTTCGAGTGCGAAGCCATCGCCGACAAAGTAGGATAAGCATCTAGAAATCTTTCACAATTGGAGTGCAGAAATGTCTGAATTAACGGGTACAGGTCGGGTCAAGCGCGGTATGGCAGAGATGCTCAAGGGCGGCGTCATTATGGATGTCGTCAATGCCGAACAGGCAAAGATTGCCGAAGATGCCGGCGCGGTGGCTGTTATGGCCCTTGAGCGCGTACCTGCAGATATTCGAGCCCAAGGCGGGGTAGCCCGAATGTCAGATCCTGACATGATTGAAAAAATTCAAGCCGCCGTTTCGATTCCTGTCATGGCTAAGGCGCGTATTGGACATTTCGTTGAAGCTCAGGTCTTGCAATCACTGGGCGTTGATTATATTGATGAGTCTGAAGTTTTGACTCCGGCTGATTATAAAAACCATATCGATAAGTGGAACTTCACGGTTCCATTTGTCTGCGGTGCGACAAATCTTGGCGAAGCCTTGCGCCGAATAAATGAAGGCGCAGCAATGATTCGCTCTAAGGGTGAGGCCGGTACTGGTGATGTATCAAATGCGATGCAGCATATGCGCGAGATTAACGGTGAAATCCGTCGTCTCTCATCACTTCGTGAAGATGAGTTATATGTTGCAGCAAAAGAGTTACAGGCACCTTTTGAGTTAGTCAAAGAGGTAGCGGCTTTGGGTAAACTTCCCGTCGTACTTTTTACTGCTGGTGGAATTGCAACTCCTGCCGATGCCGCACTCATGATGAGTATGGGCGCCGATGGAGTCTTCATTGGATCAGGAATTTTTAAATCAGGCAATCCTGCTCAGCGTGCTGCCGCATGTGTCCGCGCAACGACATTTTGGGATGATCCAAAAATTGTTGCCGATGCATCACGTGGTTTAGGTGAAGCCATGGTCGGTATTAATGTCGCCGATCTTCCAGCGCCACATCGACTGGCAGAGCGCGGCTGGTAAGGTTCCTAACATATGAGAGTCGGAGTTCTTGCATTTCAAGGGGATGTCCGCGAACATGTCAGCGCACTCATCGCTTGTGGTGTGAATCCAATCTCGGTCCGCCGTGCTCGAGAATTAGCCGAAGTAGATGCCTTAGTAATTCCGGGTGGTGAGTCAACGACTATTGCGCAGTTAGCGCAAATTTTCGCTCTCTATCAGCCGATTAAAGATCGGATAAAAGTGGGAATGCCGGTGTATGGCTCTTGCGCTGGAATGATTTTGCTTGCCGATGAAATTCTTGGTGCTAGTCATGATCAAAAGAGTTTTGGCGGGTTAGATATCTCAGTGCGTAGAAATGCTTTCGGCCGCCAAGTAGATTCTTTTGAAACCGATCTCACTTTTGCCGATGATTCAAGTGAATTAATGCATGCAATTTTCATTCGAGCGCCGTGGGTGGAACGAGTTGGTGAAGGCGTCGAAGTATTGTCTTCTATTGATTCGCATCCAGTTGCAGTGCGCTCGAAGAATATTCTTGCCACGGCCTTTCATCCTGAAATTTCAGGAGATTACCGAGTCCACCGCTATTTCATTGAAGAAGTAGCCTTGCCCGCACTGCAACAGGTACAGTAGTTCGAACTCATACAAAGGGGCAAAAGGGCGAAGGGGTGAAGGGGTAAAATATGTCTGGCCATTCCAAGTGGGCGACAACGAAGCATAAGAAGGCCATTGTCGATAGTCGCCGAGCAAAGGTTTTCGCAAAACAGATTCGAGCAATTGAGGTCGCGGCGCGAAACGGCGGCGCCGACCTTGAAGGCAACCCCACGCTCTTTGATGCCATTACAAAAGCTAAAAAATCCTCAATGCCGGCCGATAATATTGAGAGGGCGGTAAAACGCGGTGCTGGTCTTGAACTTGGTGCCGCTGTTTATCAAACGATTATGTATGAGGGCTACGGTCCGAATGGCGTTGCAATAATGATTGAGTGTTTGACCGATAATCGAAACCGTTCATCATCTGAGGTCCGTGTGGCGGTAACTCGAAATGGCGGGGTTATGGCAGATCCGGGATCGGTCGCCTATCTTTTCAACCGCAAAGGTGTTGTCATCGTCAAAAAAATCGCGGGCTTAACGGAGGACGCTATTTTGGAGGCGGTATTAGAGGCCGGCGCCGAAGAGGTCAACGATCTGGGTGAAGTTTTTGAAGTAGTCAGTCAGTCAAGTGACTTAGTGCCAGTTCGTACTGCGCTTCAAAGTACGGGAATTGATTATGAGTCGGCTGACTCATCTTTTGTGCCAACGATGTCTATCGAACTCGATGCCGATGGGGCTAAAAAACTCTTTGAACTCATCGATGCAATTGAAGAGCTCGATGATGTACAAAACGTCTTTAGTAACTTTGATGTATCGGATGAGGTTATGGCGAGCCTGGGCTAGGAGAGCGTGATTAAAGCCTAGGCTGGAACTCTTGTTGTTCGAAGAAAAGCGGTGAAGTAATGCGAGTGTTGGGTATCGATCCAGGCCTAACGCGGTGTGGTATCGGAATTGTGGAAGGCGCCGTCGGCAAAGCTTTATCCATGGTTGGCGTTGGTGTCATTTTGACAAACGCCGATGATGCTTTAGAGCAGCGCTTACTAAATTTGGATAGTGCAATTCATGAATGGGTATCGTTGTGGAATCCAGATGTCATCGCCATCGAGCGTGTCTTTGCCCAACACAATGTTCGTACCGTTATGGGTACGGGACAGGCCGCCGGTGTTGCCTTACTAATTGCGGCGAAATCAGGGATTCCTGTCATGATGCATACGCCGAGCGAAGTTAAAGCCGCCGTTACCGGATCTGGCCGCGCTAATAAGGCTCAAGTCGCACACATGGTGGTGAAACTTCTGAATTTGAAAGAGATTCCAAAGCCCGTCGATGCAACGGATGCGCTAGCCCTTGCCATTTGTCACATTTGGCGTGGGGGAGCGAGTGC
>JAYTTL010000318.1:0-1134 GCA_043745325.1 Actinomycetes bacterium | reverse complement strand
ACAAGGATTATTACCAAGCACCGTACACGCGCATTATTGGCGAAAAGGAACTGATCAAAACCTACGGACCTGGGGCGATCTTTGCTTCGGGGCTGATTGTGGATGGCAATAAAATATTTGAAGACTTGTGGAGTGCGATTCGGACTGCAACTGGTAAGGGCGAAAAACTGAACGAGGTCGATCATGAAACGGCTCTAAAAATCGACTGGGTGAGACGCTTCAATAAATTTGCTCTCAACTACTTCGACGGAGATATGACCAAGGCCGAATACTGCCTCAAGGATGTTTTCCTGTTGCACAAATGGTTCAAAATTCAACACAACCTGACCGACATCGATTGGACAAGCGAGCTGAAGGCCAAGAAATATATTGATATCGATACCATGGGCGCAGCAAGTTGTGTCGGCGTGACAGATTCGGGCGAAGCGACATGCTTCATCTGAGATTTTAAAATAATTAAAACTCTCCTTTCTCTAAATAATAATGATGCAAGGAGGACGAGCAAATGGACGATTATTTATCAACGGTAGAGGTATTGGGCATGTTGGTTATCATGGCTATAGGCGTTTATCAGGTGATACAACATTACAAGGACGGAGAATAAGAAAAAAATGGGTTGGGCTAGTGGATCGAGAATGTTGAGTGATATTGTCACGGAACTAAAAGACGTATTAGACGACAGGACTATTAAGAAAACCGTATTTGGTATTTTAATCAGAAATTTTGAAGAATTTGACTGCGACACTATTGATGAAGTCGTGGGCATCGATGAAGATTTCGATGAGGTTTATATGCAGCTTTATCCGGAAGATTATGAAGGGGTAGACGAAGTAGATAATCCGGAAACTGATTATGCCTGAGACGATAAATAGCTCCGAACCCCTCGGAGCTATTTTTCTATATGTGGTTGTATGAAGACAAAGAAGTTGACGAGTTGCCGCCCGACTGTGTGGGGTTTGTTTACTTAATCACCAACGTCGCCACGGGTCGCATGTACATCGGCAAAAAGGGCACCATCTCCACCCGCCGTGTCAAGGTTAAGAACCGCAAATCACGAAAAGTTGTAAGGAAAGAATCGGACTGGCGCACCTATTATGGGTCAAGCGCCGCCTTGCTTCTCGATGTCGAAGCTTG
>JAYTTL010000317.1:0-4223 GCA_043745325.1 Actinomycetes bacterium | reverse complement strand
ACAAAGGCATTTATTCACACAGGCGATACGGTTAAAGAGATTCCAGGTGAAAATGGAAACTATGCGCTCTTCTACTTAGCCGTCGCAGGTGCAATTTCAGGGGCAACTCCTTGGCCAATAGATAATCGTGATGCGCTAGAAGTTGCACACATTATCGATCAAGCTCGCGAAAAATCGATTTGAGAGAAAACTAATCCTCAACTAAGGCGGTGAGGGCCTGCGTTAGATGTGGGTAGTCAAAAGTAAATCCAGCATCAAGAAGTACCGAAGGAATGGCGCGTTTTGAGCCAAGAACTTCAGATGAAAACCCACCGAGTGCAATTTTTAGTGCGAAAGCAGGGGCGGGGAAGACGGCTGGTCGGTGTAGCGCACGTGCAAGTGCAGATGTGAACTCTTGATTTGTTACTGGGTTTGGCGAAGTGAGATTTACCGGGCCTGAGATTTTCTCAACTAAAGCGAAATCAATCGCTCGTACAACGTCATGCAATGTAATCCATGACCACCACTGTTTACCTGTACCTAATTTTCCTCCAAAGCCGAGGCGAAAGAGCGGCAACATTTTACCAAGAGCCCCGCCTGTTGGATCTAAAACTAATCCTGTGCGAAGTTTTACTGTCCGCACATTACTTGCTAAATCGGCTGCGGCCTCCCACTCACGACATACCGCGGCAAGAAAGTCATCTCCGACTCGATCACTTTCAACTACAGGACGACTGCCACTTTCCCCATACCAACCAATGGCACTTGCTGAGATAAAGACATCTGGTTTTAATTCGGCTACGGCTTTTGCAATGGTTGTGGTTCCCAAAAGTCTGGAGTTAAGAATTTCGGCCTTGTATTTCTTAGTCCATCGTTTATCGGCAACGGGCACGCCTGCCAAGTGAATAACTCCATCGACGCCTTCAAGTGCCTTTACATCTACGTAGCCAGTCTGCGGATCCCATGTAACTTCATCCGCGGCCACAGGAGTTCGACGAACAAGACGCTGAACAGTATGACCCTCACTCTTTAGATGTCCAACAAGTGCGGTGCCAATCAAACCTGAACTTCCGGTGATTGCAATGCGTTGTGGAACTTTCATTGCGAATCTATAACCCTAAGTCGGATTCAAATGCTCCGCCTTCAAGTCGCGTCTTTAAAGTAACCAAGAATCGAGCGGCATCTGCGCCATCAACAACGCGATGATCGTATGAGAGTGCTAAATAAACCATAGATCGAATTGCAATCGATTCACCGCCATCATCCCCGCGTACAACCATCGGGCGTTTAACAACTGCACCCAGACCTAAAATTGCAACCTGTGGCTGATTAATAATCGGCGTATCAAAGAGTGCGCCACGGCTACCAGTATTAGTCAGTGTGAAAGTTCCGCCACCAAGTTCGTCAGGGGTTACTTTGTTATCGCGCGTGCGCGCGGCTAAATCTGCAATCTTTCGGGCAACCCCACCCATGTTCAAATCACCCGCATTTGAAATAACAGGTACTAATAATCCGCGCTCAGTATCAACTGCAATTCCGAGGTGTTCAGCGCCATGATAAGTAATTTGATCGCCTTCAACCGATGAGTTAAGAACTGGATGCTGTTTCAACGCTTCGCAGATTGAGACCGCGAAGAAAGGTAGGAACGAGAGTTTCACGCCTTCGCGTGCTTCGAAATTTTCCTTAGCGCGCTCACGCAGACGCGCAATCTTTGTAACATCTACTTCAACTACCGTTGTTAACTGTGCACTGACGTGAAGGGATTCAATCATGCGTGCAGCAATAACTTTGCGAAGTCTAGACATTGTCACTGTGGTGCCGCGAAGTGGTGAAATCGCTTGTGATGGCGCAGAGCTTGTAGGCGCTGGCGACTGTGGAATCGTTTGAACAGGTTCAACCTTTGCAATCGGCTTTGCTTGCTCCTCAACATCTTCACGGCGAATGCGCCCGCCTATACCGGTTCCTTGAATCGTCGCAAGATTAACGCCAAGATCATTAGCAAGTTTGCGAACCAACGGAGTTACATATGCATCAATTGGCTGCGTCATTGGTGCATTCACTACGGGTGCATTCACTACGGGTGCACCCACGCCACTAATCAATGCTAAACGCGCACCAACAGCAACTGTTGTATCGACTGCAACATCAATTGAAAGAAGAACACCCGCTACAGGAGATGGAATCTCCGTATCTACTTTATCGGTTGAGACTTCAAGGAGGGCTTCATCGACTTTAACGTCGTCGCCTACGTTCTTTAACCAACGTGTCACTGTGCCTTCGCTGACACTCTCGCCCAAGGCCGGCATCGTTATAACCGTTCCCGAAGTTGCCGCTGCGGCAATGACAGGAGCGGGTGCAACGGGTGCGGCAATGACAGGTGCGGGTGCAACGGGTGCAGCAATGACAGGTGCGGGTGCAACGGGTGCAGCAATGACAGGTGCGGGTGCAACGGGTGCAGGTGCAACGGGTGCAGGTGCAACGGGTGCATCACTCATTGAAATGGAGGCAAGTTCAATGCCGACTGCAACAGTTTGATCAATCTGTACAAAAATCTTTGTCACTTTACCGGCAACAGGTGATGGGATTTCAGTATCTACTTTGTCCGTAGAGACTTCAAGAAGAGGTTCATCGACATTGACATGATCGCCTTCGGCTTTGAGCCAGCGCGTAACTGTGCCTTCGATGACGCTTTCGCCAAGTGCCGGCATAGTGACTGAAAAATCCATATGAGTATTCTCCTTGGTTATCCGTGTGCGTGAAGCGGTTTTCCTGCAAGTGCCATGTGTGCCTCACCAATCGCCTCTGAAAGCGTTGGGTGTGCATGAATTAAAGAGGCGACATCAACTGCATGGGCTTCCCAATTAAAAATTAGTTCAGCCTCGGCTAATAACTCGCCCACACGAGCCCCCACCATGTGCACTCCAAGTATTGGACCGTTTTTTTCGGCAATCAATTTTACCGAGCCAGAGGTATTGAGTATTTGAGCTTTACCGTTTCCAGCTAAGTCGTATGTAAGTTCAATAACATCATGTCCTCGTTTTTTTGCTTCGGCGGTAGTCAAGCCAACGGATGCGACTTCAGGATCGGAGTATGTAACGCGAGGAATGCCATCATAATTAATGGGATGTGGATTTAATCCCGCAATCTCTTCGGCGACTAACATCCCTTCGGCAAAACCTACATGGGCAAGTTGTAGAGTTGGAATCAAATCTCCAACGGCCCAGATTCCAGCAACATTGGTGCGACATTTATTATCGACGAGGACATAACCCCGCTCCATCGCAACTCCGGCCTCCTCGTAGCCTAAATTTTTAGATACAGGTCCGCGCCCCACTGAGACCATGAGCAGTTCGGCAGTGAAGGTTTTACCGTCTTCTAAAGTTACGGTGACCCCATCGGCATTCTTGGAGACGGATTTAAAAAACACGCCGAGTTCAAAGTTGATACCGCGCTTGCGAAAAGCGCGCTCCAACTGTTTGCTTGATGATTCATCTTCGAGAGCGATTAAATGCGGGAGCCCTTCGATAATTCTAACGTCGGCCCCAAATGATTTCCAGACAGAGGCGAATTCACAGCCTATGACGCCACCACCTAAAACGATGACGCTCTTTGGGACGTAATCTAACTTTGTTCCATGATCAGAGGTGATGATTTGGAGCCCATCAATGTCAAGTCCAGGTAGTGTTTTTGCATAAGATCCGGTTGCCAGAACAATGTTTGTGCCGGTATAACTAACGCCATTTACTTCAACCATATTTTTCGAAATTAATTTTCCATGGCCTTCAACATAAGTGATATTTCGGGATTTAACTAAACCCTGTAAACCTTTATGTAGGCGGGCAACCACGCCGTCCTTGTAGGTATTAACACCCCCCATATCAATTCCATCGAAAGTTGATTTCACGCCAAATCGCGTTCCTTCGCGGGCACCATCGGCAATTTCAGCTGAGTGTAAAAGCGCTTTGGTTGGTATGCATCCCTTGTGCAGACAAGTGCCGCCAAGTTTTTCGGCTTCTATGAGAACTACATTTAAACCTAACTGCGCACTTCGAAGCGCACAGGCATATCCACCACTACCAGCGCCTAAGATGACGACATCAAACTCTGACACCTATGAAACCTCCTCGCAAAAAAAACTGCAGGCCTCTATCTTGCCGTATAGAGTCCTAAAGTACCCAATGAGGCTTTTATAGGCCTTCCACTAGGGTGACAAGTGAGCGAAGTGCGATTCCTGTTCCACCTAT
>JAYTTL010000316.1:0-4228 GCA_043745325.1 Actinomycetes bacterium | reverse complement strand
CCCACGCCCTTGCCCAGCAACTCTCGAAGGTACGTAAATCCGGCGCGCTTGCTTATCTGCGGCCCGATGGAAAAACACAAGTAACTATTGAATACGACGGAAATCGCGCTATCGCGCTCAATACCATCGTCATTTCTAGCCAACATTCGCAGGATGTTGATGTGGAAAAGACATTAACGCCAGAAGTGATTGAGCATGTTATTGCGCCAATCCTTTCTCAAATAGATCTTCCTCGCCCAGATCTCAAGATTCTCATTAATCCAACGGGTCGCTTCGTTATCGGCGGACCCATGGGAGATGCGGGTTTAACGGGGCGAAAGATTATTGTTGATACGTATGGTGGCATGGCGCGACATGGTGGCGGTGCATTTAGCGGTAAAGATCCTTCGAAAGTTGATAGATCTGCCGCCTATGCGATGCGCTGGGTTGCCAAAAACGTCGTCGCTGCAGGCTTGGCCAAGCGATGCGAGGTCCAGATAGCGTATGCCATCGGGAAAGCGCAGCCAGTGGGTTTATTTGTAGAAACTTTTGGTACTGAAAACGTTCCGGTCTCTAAAATTCAAGATGCAGTTCTCTCGGTCTTTGATCTACGACCAGCTGCAATCATCCGAGATTTAGAGCTTTTGAGACCTATTTACTCGCTCACAAGTTCTTATGGTCACTTCGGACGCGAACTCCCAGAGTTCACGTGGGAGCGCACAGATCGAGTTGATGCCTTGCAGAGCGCAATTAAGTAGAGCGTGGTTTCAGCGCGCCGATTTCACTTAAAGGCCGAGGTAATTCCAAGGCCAGTTGAGCCCTTGTCAGAACTGCTCCCATATGCGCGCGCATGGGTGGATTCTGGAATATCGCATTTAGACGGATCATATGATTATGGCGTATCTGAATCCTTCTCGGATCTCATAGCTCCTGGGGTTCGAATCCAAGTTCCATTTAATGGAAGAGAAGTTGAAGCAATAGTTTTAGAGCGTATGGAAAGGCCTAGCGTCAGCGGAGGCATAAGCGCAATTAGTAGAGTCATCTCCCCGCATGCTGTAGAAACGGTTGAGTCCTTAGATTTAATAGAGTGCATCGCCCGAGAGTGGGTGACAAATCCATGGCAGTTACTTCGAAGTGCAGTTCCTCCTCGTGTTGCCAGCGTAGATCGTCAGATTTTTCCCGAAACTTCGATAAATCAGAGGAATGATGACGAGAAGCGAAGTTTTGCATATCAAGCAGATGCTCCCTTTGTAAATCCAGCCACAAGTGTGGCAACAATTATTTCACGAGAGAGCAAGCATGGTTCAGTTTTAGTAATAGCTCCCGATACACGTGATATCGAAGCAATTTGCGTCGCTTTGAGCAAACTCGGAGTTGCACATTTTCGACTTGATAGTTCAATTTCTCGTGCAATGCGATATGAAAACTACTTGAAATCGATGAGAGAAGAACGTTGTGTGGTCGTGGGAGCACGTGGTGCGATTTTTACACCAGTAAGAGATTTACGAACGATTCTCGTTTTCAAAGAAAGTTCACACCAACATTATGAAATTCGTAACCCTGGCTGGAATGTTCGAGATATCGCCATTCTTCGTCGCAAAAGGGAGAATCTGACGGTTATCTTCACTGGATTTGTTCCAAGCCTTGATCTCTCGATATTAATTGAAAATGGTGAGTTGACCTTTATCACCGAACCGCACCGACTTAAAGTAAAGGCATTCTCATCAGAAGATGGATCGCTTTTGCCCGGTCGAATCTTTGATGACATTAGGAAAGGGCTTTCGAGTGGGCCAGTCCTGTTTCTAATGCCACGGAAGGGTTACGGTAATGCACTCTTATGTGCACATTGTAAGAATATGGCAATGTGTAGTTGTGGTGGTCGTCTTGTTATAACGGGAAAAAACGCGGCGCCACTCTGTGTGTTGTGTTCAAGGAGATATGAAGGTTGGAAATGTCAATGGTGCCAACGGGATAGACAGTACATTGCAGCGCGAGGAATTGAGCGCGCTGGTGAAGAGATTGCACGGGCATTCCCAAACTTTCCAACAATACTTTCATTTGGAGCAGTTATTAAGGATCAAATCTCAAAACGTCCAGCCCTCGTTTTGGCAACACCTGGGGCGGTCCCGGCCGTTGAATCAGGCTATGCCGCTGTAGTCATATTAGAGGGTTTGAAGTTTTTTTCTCACTTTGATTTGCGCGCACAAGAGCGTGCGCGTGAGTTATTTTTTGAAACTTCTGCAATGGTAAATCCAGATGGATTCGTACTTCTGTGTATTCAAGATTCTCACCCCATTGTTTCTGCGATTTCTCGTTGGAATCCTGGTGCAATGATTAGAAGCGAACTGGCTGAACGATTGGAAGTTCCACTTCCGCCATATGTATCAAGTGCGGTTTTAATAGGTTCTGATAGTGAATTCACTTCGATTGCTACTGGTTTAAGAAAAGCAATTGCTGAGAACCGTCTTGCATCCTCGACCAGATTTTTTGGACCCACAAATATTGGTAAGGGTCTTTCAAAAATTGTTCTCTATTTTCCCCATAGTGATTCATATGTGGTTAAAAGCTTCTTTGCAGAGTTGCAACGTAGACGAAGTATTGCCAAGAAGGAGCGTTTAGAAATGAGAATTGATCCTTATTCCCTCTAACTTATTGCTAGGATTGGCCAATGCCCGTTCAAGAAATTCGCTACTTTGGAGATCCAGTCTTGCTCACTCCGGCTGCTATGGTTGTGGATTTTGATAAAGAGTTACGAACATTAATCTCAGATCTCACCGAAACAATGTTGCAAGCCCCCGGTGCTGGATTGGCAGCACCTCAAATAGGAGTGGGATTGCGTGCATTTGTTTGGCATGTGGATGATATTTTGGGTCATTTAATCAATCCAACTTTAGTTTTGAGTGATGAGATTGAAGTCGATGATGAAGGATGCCTTTCTTTTCCAGAATTGAGTTTTCCAACTCCGCGTTCCATTCGGGCCGTTGCACGTGGCTTTAATATGTTTGCAGAGCCTATTGAGGTTGATGGTTCGCAATTTCTGGCACGGGCGTTGCAACATGAGACCGACCATTTAGATGGAATCTTATTCATCGATCGTTTGCCAAAGGCGCAACGTAAGTTAGCCATGAAAGAGATTAGAGAGTCCGAATGGTTTAGCGCAGCGATTGAGGGCAATGAGAGTCTTGTGATTAAAGAGTCGCCGCATGCAGTTTTCGGACGGCGTCTTTAATGCGCATCGGAGTAGCCGCTACTCCGGCAGTTGCGCTCCCAACTCTTGATTGGCTTTTTGAATCAGCCCATGAAATTGCACTAGTTATCTCTCAACCCGATAGACCAGCTGGTCGAGGTCGCCCACTTGTAAGTTCTGACGTGAGTCAATGGGCGCTTGACCGCAAAATCCCATTGATTCGCCCACATTCACCCGAAGAGTTACTCGGCTACATTGAGGATCTTGATTGCGTTTTAACCATTGGCTATGGTGTTTTGCTACCTGAATCAATCCTATTACTGCCTCGACATGGATTTCTTAATCTACATTTTTCAATTTTACCTGCATATCGTGGAGCTGCTCCCGTGCAAAGAGCACTCGAACGGGGAGAGAGCGCCACTGGTGTTACTGTTTTTGCTTTGGATAAGGGAATGGATACTGGAGCAATTTATTCGCAGGCACATCTGTCTATTGAACCTATATGGCGCAGTTCTGAATTAATGAATGCGCTTGCGCTTTTAGGCCCGAATGTTGTTGAGGCCGCTTTAGTCGCGATTGAACAAGGTATCAAACCGACACCACAGATGGGCGCGACATCAATTGCACCTAAAATATCTAAAACTGAAGCCAGGATTGATTGGAGCCTTAGCTCGGAGGTGACTCTGGCTCGAATTCGTGGATTTTTTCCAAAACCCTGTGCGTGGAGCCAATTCAATGCTGTGGTGCTCAAAGTAATTCAGGCGCAGATATTCAATGCAGCGTTGAGGCCGGGGGAGATATCAGTTATCGATGGGAATCTAGTTGTTGGCTGCGCAGATTCATCGGCAATTGCATTACTGCGAGTTTTACCTGGTGGCAGGAAAGAGATGTCAGGAATTGAATGGTCAAGAGGTTTGCATTTGCATGGTGGAGAACATTTTGACTAAAGCACGGAGAGATTCTTTTAAGTCACCTAGACCTGATGCAGCGCGTCTTCTTGCCTTTGATGTCATAACGGAGGTCAATCGCAATAACGGTTATTCAAACCTACTGCTCCCGCAA
>JAYTTL010000315.1:0-4244 GCA_043745325.1 Actinomycetes bacterium | reverse complement strand
CCTCCGGAACAAAGCGCCCGCCAAATTGGCCGAAATGGCCGACTTGGTCTTCAATTTCAATGCTCATGACTCAAGCCTACCTAGACCCAGTAGTTCGCGCATTGCAGCAATGGGATCGCCGGCCCTAACAAGAGCTTCACCGACGAGAATTGCGTTAGCTCCATGTTTTTGTGCAAAATCAACATCAGCGCGAGTTGAGATTCCAGATTCGGCGACTCGAACCAGAGATGAAGGGATGCGTGGAATCAATTCGGCAAAAGCTTGAGGATCAACTTTGAGCGTCTTTAAATTGCGCGAATTAATACCGATGATTTGAGGAGAAATTTCAAGGGCTCTCTCTAACTCATCATTGGTATGTACTTCGACAATTACCCGCATACCTAGTTCGAGTGCAAGCTGGTGATAATCATTGAGTTGATTTTGGCCAAGTGCTGCAACAATCAATAGCACAATGTCGGCGCCATGAGCGCGGGCTTCGAAAAATTGATATTCATCGACCATAAAATCTTTTCTCAATAACGGGATATCAACTCGAGCGCGCACTGCATCTAAATCAAGCAATGAACCACCAAATTTTCGGCGCTCAGTCAACACACTAATCACGGTTGCTCCGGCAAGAACATACTGCTCGGCAAGAGCTGCGGGATTAACTATTTCTGCAAGTGGACCCTTGCTTGGTGAGGCGCGTTTAACCTCAGCGATGACCGACATTTCATTAGCCAATAAAGCCGCTAATGAATCACGTACTGGTTGCGCTTGATCTACAGCTTCGCGAATGTGGGCAAGGGAAGTTCGTCGCTGCGCCAAATCTTCACGGACACCCTCGATTATCGAAGCAAGTACACTCATGCTGGTGTCTCATCACTAGGATCAATTCCGAGATCTTGCGCGCTCCACGAATTGAGTGTCCGGGGTGCGCGTTCATAGCGTGAGGAGAGATTGAATTTTCGTCCTACCAGCAATACGAGCACACATATGATTATCGCGCTGAGAGCAATTGCGAAATTGTTCTTCAATTAAGCTCGCCGCATTCTATTTGCGGCATCGATTGCAACCAGTACTGCCGCGGCCTTGTTGTAACACTCTTGGTTTTCAGATTCAGGATCAGAATCTGCAACTATGCCTGCGCCAGCTTGCACATAGGCAGTACCTGCATGAATAAATGCCGTGCGAATTGCAATACATGTGTCGATGTTTCCGGTGAAATCAATATATCCCACGATTCCACCATATAAACCGCGACGAGTCGGCTCTAGTTCCTCGATGATTTCCATTGCTCGCGGCTTAGGAGCACCCGATAATGTGCCGGCAGGAAAGAGCGAAAAGAGCGCATCCACTGGCGAAGAATTTTTATCTAGAACTCCAGTAACTGTCGAAACTATGTGCATGACGTGCGAATAACGTTCAACGTGCATAAAATCAATTACTTCGATACTACCTGGTTGACAAACACGGCCCAAATCATTTCTGCCCAAATCGACCAACATTAAATGCTCAGCACGTTCTTTTGGATCGGCAAGCAACTCCTCGCCTAAGCGGTGATCCTCTTCAGGTGATGCAGATCTTTTTCGAGTGCCTGCGATCGGATGAATCATGACATCTTGCCCATGTACTTTTATAAGTGCTTCTGGACTCGAACCAACAACATTGATTCCACCAGTAAAGCGAAGAAGGTACATATAAGGACTTGGATTATTTAAGCGCAACATTCGATAGACATCTAACGCGTCGGCGCTACTATCCATTTCAAATCGTTGTGATAAGACAATCTGAAAGGCCTCCCCCGCAACAATCTCCTCCTTGGCCAGTAGTATCTTTGCTTTGAAATCCTCAGCAGAGATGTTGGAGTTTAGTGTTGGCGGTGCATGGTTAACTATCATCGCAATATCGCCTGAAAGTGCCGAAGATAAATCAGTCTGCATTCGATCTAACCGTTCATTGCAAGCCGCAAATGCTTCGTCAATACGCTCATTACTCCCATCCCAATTAATTGCATTTGCGATGAGAGTGACGGTTCCATCACTGTGATCGAGAACCGCTAAATCACTTGTTAACATAAAACTAAGCTCAGGTATCGGGAGATCTTTTACTGCAATATTTGGAAGTTTTTCTATTCTACGAATGACGTCGTAAGCCATAAAGCCAACGAGACCTCCTGTCAATGGTGGCAAACCTTCAATTTTTGGCGAGGTTAGGTGCGCGGCCGACAAGGCGAGCGCATCTAGTGGATCGATTCCCGTTGGGGCACCAGCAGGTGGCGTACCTTGCCAATAAGCCAGACCATTAGATTCGCTCAACGTTGCTTCACTTCGAACGCCAATAAATGAATATCGAGACCAAGCCCCACCATGTTCGGCCGATTCTAGGAGAAAAGTGTTGGGAGCATTTTTTGCCAATTTTCGATAAATACCAATCGGGGTTTCACTATCTGCTAATAATCGGCGTGATACTGGAATAACATTTGAAATCTTTGCATATGCGCGAAACTCTTCAAGATTCATTGTGGGCCCATGTTGAGTGGGTTATGAAAACAGGATAGATCTCCGGTGTGGCAAGCAACACCCGTTTGTTTAACTTTCACCAATAGCGCATCACCATCGCAATCAAGCGTCATGCTCTGGACTTCTTGAACATTGCCTGATGTGGCACCTTTGACCCACAGCTCTTTTCTACTTCGACTCCAATAAGTGGCTTTGCCGGTAGCCAGTGTCTTGGCCAATGATTCGGAATTCATGTACGCGAGCATTAAAATCTCACCAGTATCGAAATCTTGAACAATCGCTGGAACGAGCGCGCTTGGATCTTTGAGCATTGCGTGGACGCCTGGTGAAAGTGAACTCATAAGGTAATTCTGCCTTAGAAAGTAGCAACGGTGCGCACAGGATAACTCTGTGATCCAAGATATGACTTTATATCTTTGATTCGATGAATTCCGAAGTGGAACACACTGGCAGCAAGAAGGGCGTTGGCTCCGGCATCTATAGCCGCCGCAAAGTCGGCAAGGGTGCCAGCTCCACCGCTTGCGATGAGTGGAACTTTAGTGACTGCGCGAACGGTACTTATCATCCCAATGTCATAACCGGCTCGCGTGCCATCGGCATCCATCGAATTAAGGAGAATCTCACCAACTCCGAGTGCACACGCTTTTTCTATCCAAGACAGTGCATCAAGCCCACTTCCTTGACGGCCCCCATGTGTTGTAACTTCAAACCCAGATTCAGTTCGAGCTCGACGTGCATCAATCGATAGAACCAAAACTTGCGATCCAAAAGTATCGGCAATCTCGGCGATTAACTCAGGTCGAGCAATAGCCGAAGTATTAATGGAAACTTTATCTGCACCGGCCCGTAATAGACGATCGACATCTTTGACGGTTCGTATACCCCCGCCAACGGTTAATGGAATAAATACTTGCTCTGCGGTGCGGCGCACTATTTCTAATGTAGTTTCGCGGCCTGAACTACTTGCCGAGATATCTAGAAATGTAAGTTCGTCAGCACCTTCCTTGCCATATAAGGCCGCCATCTCTACGGGATCGCCCGCGTCTATAAGATTTGTAAAGTTCACTCCCTTAACGACACGTCCATCTGTGACATCAAGGCAGGGAATGATGCGAATCGACAAACTCACGAAGATGCAATCTTCAACGCCGCTTGCAAAGTAAATGCTCCGGCATAGAGAGCCTTTCCAACAATTGCGCCTTCAATACCTAAGGAAGTTAATGCGGCTAAATCTGCGATATCTGCAAGGCTTGAAATTCCACCACTTGCAACTATCGGTCGGTCCGTTGCTGCACAGACTAACTTAAGGAGCTCAAAATTTGGCCCAGCTAATGTGCCATCCTTAGCAACATCGGTTACTACATAACGTGCACAGCCATCACGATCAAGGCGCGCAAGAGTTTCAAAGAGATTTCCACCCTCACTTGTCCAGCCGCGAGCAGCCAAAGTATGTCCGCGTACATCCAAACCTACAGCGATTAAATCTCCGTATTTGCTAATTACTTTGGCCGTCCAATCAGGGTTTTCGAGGGCGGCAGTGCCTAAATTAATTCGTGTGCAACCCATTGCAATTGCGCGTGCTAAAGATTCATCATCTCGAATTCCACCTGAGAGTTCGATTTTGATATCTAATGCGCTAACCACTTGGGCTAACAACTCTGCATTATCACCTCTCCCAAATGCGGCATCTAAATCTACTAAGTGAATCCATTCGGCCCCAGCGTTTTGAAACTCGAGTGCAAC
>JAYTTL010000314.1:0-1144 GCA_043745325.1 Actinomycetes bacterium | reverse complement strand
GGTTCTGCGGATAGACAATGGCCGAATTCGCGACTGCATCGACTAGCGCTTTGTTGAGAGTGCTAAGCATCCAAGCGTGACGGCTTCCGATGGGCGCCATATCGATTAGTTCTCCTTGAATGAGTTCGACACGGCTGTCTTCATCGAGGATGCCCGCTTGCGCCATTTGATGGTAGGCCTTGAGCGATAACTTATGGCGGGGAAGGGTATGCGGTAGGTTCATGGACCTCATTTTACCTGGAAACAGCGACTATTGGCGTCAACGCGAATGGGCTTGCGGCGGGGTTCGACGTACTGATCGTTGCACTAAAAGCGCTGGCGACGTCCTCGGGAGACCACCAGCCGCATTTTTTGCGTAGCCCAATTCCAATTTGAGAACCCATTCCGATAGAGCCCGTGATGCAATCCAAGCAGCAATTCACTCATCGGCACGAGCCTCACTGAACGTCGGTGCAATCGACACGGTCGACATTCCTGATGGCAAAGAGGTTATTTTTGTTCAAATTTGTTGAGGTTTGTGGGGAGAACGCCATCACGGAACGTGACCACGAATCTCTCTGCAAAACACGGGGTTACGGGGCCCATTCCTTGGCGCGCTGGCATGACTAACGCGTTGCTGGTTTCAGTAATCCCAAATAGGCATAGATTGGTGCGAGATAGGCTCTTAATCGAAGAGTTGTGCCATCACGAAACGCGAAAATCAGACCATCAAATTGGATGACCACACTAACATCCAGCTCAATTTAGTATCATTGGCTATATTGGACGCTCTACCCTGCTAAGGATGCCGCGAGGTGTACGAACTCATATAGAACTTTTGGTCTATTGACAGGAATGCAGGGTTTTGGCAACGTGCGCCGACGTATAAGCTCTAATGACAAAACACCCAGGCTATGCGAGCGCGTGAGAGTGATCTCTAGCCAGGCGCAAGTTGAGCCAGAGTTTTTTCTTCGGACGTTCACGCGCACTGTACAACGTTGGCGGAAATTGAACTGCGACTACGTAGAAGCGCACATATGCGTTCGGTTTGCCAAGCTCGAAGCGTTGGGTGCTTAAGTTTGAAGGAGAGAACCATGAAAAATGAAGGTACCGCACAACCGCTGTTTCGGGCTGGCGCGGACGATCTACGTCGCATCGATGCCGA
>JAYTTL010000313.1:0-4266 GCA_043745325.1 Actinomycetes bacterium | reverse complement strand
TGAAGTGTAAGTTTCGTTCCGCTTCACTAATCGCCTTAGCATTAACAGTCACTATGTCATTCTCGGCAAGAGCTGCAGAAAATCAACTCCGCCCAATTCTCAGTGGATGGATTCCTTACTATTCAGTCAAGACAATTATTCCCTTCATTAAGAAGACACCGTCTACCGTAACACCGGTAACTGGCGCACCTGTTACGTGTGAGCCAAACGAGTATTCGCCGGAAGATATTTTGCTTCTTAATAATTCATACCTATTTACAAATAGAGATCTTCTAAAAGAAGTCATGCCATTTTGGTACACACTTAAAAGTCCAACGGTAGTTCGTGATGACTATACGACCGCTAATCCATCCTGGCCTATCGCTGACACTTTGTGCTTAATGCGAAAGTCGGGGTTAAAAATTATTCCGACAATTACTGACGGCACAGATAAGTTGGTTCTTTCTGGATTCTTAGCGAAAGCTGAAACTCGCACCACGATTGTTACATCAATCGTGGACTTAGTTAAGAAAAATGGCTTCGATGGTATTGATTTAGACTTTGAGGGTTTTGCCTTTGTCGATGGCAATACAACGTGGGCGAAGACGGCTCCTAACTGGATTTTATTCGTAAGGGAGTTAAGTGACCAATTACATTTATCTCAAAAACTCTTATCAGTAACAACGCCCTACGCTTTCAATCCCACCGAAAAATTAAAGGGTTACACCGTCTACTCGTGGGCAGATATCGCATCCAGTATAGATCGCCTACGAATTATGACCTATGACTACTCAGTTGCTAAACCTGGTCCGATAGGTCCAATTAACTGGACTGAAAAAACTTTGCAGTATGCAATCAGCATTATGCCGGCGTCGAAAGTTTATGTGGGTCTTCCGGGTTATGGTCGCGATTGGATTACCGCGATAGTGGGTACGTGCCCCGTTTCTGCGCCGCCTGGATTAACAATGTCAGCAAAAGCGGCGACATTTAAGATGAACTATGCATATGCGAAAGCTGCGATTGATCAAGGGATTCCAGTATTTGATGAAAAAAATAGTGAAATGACGTATTCCTATGTAAAGGTTTTTACTGGGTTAACGGTTAAAGGGGCTCCAACTTCTTGCAGTATTTCGCGCACGGTGTGGTTTCAAAATGAGCGCAGTTTTACAGAGCGCATGAACTTAGTGGCAAAGTATCGGCTCGGAGGCGCAGCGCTTTGGACGCTTGGAATGGAAGATTTAACGGCAACGACGGCAATGCGAAATGTTGCCCTTGCAATTGCTCCTGATGAAGTTATAAGTGGGCTGAGGTTAGAAACCACAGGTGGGGCCGGAATCTATTTCGGCGATATATTTACGCTCAAAGGACTGCTGACGCTAAAGGATTTGACCCCACTGGCTGGCCTAGCGGTCACTATTGAGATGAAACGTGTAAATGAAACGGCATGGGTAAAAATTGCAGAATCAGTTACCGCCGCCGATGGAAGCATTTCGGTGCCCATAACTCTCGGTTCAAGTTCAGCGCTTCGAATAACTACCGAAGGAACTTGGGAGCGCGCAGAGTCAACGAGTTCTCAGTCCGATGTAACTCTCCTGTCAAAAATCATGGTGGCTCGTCCAACTAGTGTTAAACACGGGAAACAAATTATTATAGGCGGCACGCTTTTGCCTAAAGCTTTAGGACAAAATGTCACTCTTCAAAAATTAACCAGTGGCAAATGGATCAAAGTAAGTGTCGGAGGTACCACGGATTCTGAGGGCTCATTTGTTGTTAGCCATGTAGAGAGCAAGAGAGGGGTTGTAACAATGCGTGTTCAGATTACTGGTACACCTTCAACAGTAACCTCTAAGGAATTTTCCGTCGTGGTGCGCTAAAAATGGTAACAACTAAGGAAACAACTGACGAAAAAGTTGAAGCGGCAATTAAAGAGATTTTCAGCGGCGACAAACCATGGGTAACGATTGTGTGGGATGATCCAGTAAATTTAATGTCGTATGTGACATATGTTTTCATGGAGTTATTCAGGTTTCCACGGGAAAAAGCCAATGAACTGATGATGAAAGTTCATACCGAAGGTAGAGCGGTTGTCTCTACTGGCAGTCGTGAAGAGATGGAACATGATGTTGCTCGGCTTCATGAATACGGACTATGGGCAACGGTACAACACGGAGAATCTAGTTCATGAATGGAAAATCGCAAGAGGCGCAGTCGGGCTTCCATCGTCACGGAAATCATGCCTACGTTTCTAATTTTTCAGAGTCCGAGTGCGAGATATTAATTAATTTAGTTGAACAGGTATTGGAACTTTTGGGGGAGCGCAGAGATAACCATGGTGACGATTTACTTGCCGCGATGATAGGAATTACCAGTCATGATTCGCCACCTGATGACGATGTTTTACTTCGGTTACTGCCAAATGCTTACGCCGATCAAGTAGATGCATCTGAGTTTCGAAGGTACACAGAAGCGACGTTACGAGCCAAGAAAACCGCACATGCGCTGTCAATGCGCATCGATTTAAAAAGTTCGCCAGATGGCTGTGTAGAAGTCGATCATGAAGGTGCCAATGCATGGCTAGGTGCAATGAACGATATTCGTTTGGCGTTAGGGGTACGCCTGAACGTTCAAGAAAAATCCCGTGATGATTTAGAACTTTTAGGACCGGATGACCCTTTGCGCGGAGTTTATGCCGTTTATAGTTGGCTAGGTTGGTTGCAAGAGAGTTTAATTCTTGCCCTCATGGATGAGACGCTTTAGTTCACTGCGGTGCACGCTAGTATTGCAGATATGACTGATGCCCCAATTGGAATCTTTGATTCTGGCGTAGGTGGGCTAACCGTTGCTCGAGCAATATTGGATCAACTTCCAAATGAATCTATTCTCTATATTGGAGACACTGCACGTGGGCCTTATGGTCCACGTCCATTGGCACAAGTAAGAGAATTCGCCCTAGAGAGTTTAGATTTTTTAGTTGGTCAAGGCGTAAAAGCTTTGGTAATTGCCTGCAATACGGCTAGCGCTGCGATGCTCAGAGATGCTCGTGAACGCTATTCAGTCCCAGTTATCGAAGTAATTCAGCCCGCAGTTCGCCGTGCAGTTGCTGCAACTCGTAACTCAAAAATTGGTGTAATCGGTACTCGCGCAACTATCGATTCAGCGGCTTATATAGATGCATTTGCTGCAGCTCCACAGTTAGAAATCACTTCAATCGCCTGCCCAATGTTCGTTGACTTCGTCGAACGTGGGGAAACTTCTGGAGAAGAGATCACTCATATTGCCCGTCAATATTTAGCTCCAATAATGAGTGCAAAAGTCGACACATTAGTTTTGGGTTGTACTCATTACCCACTTCTTACTGGAGTTATTTCATATGTCATGGGAAATAGTGTCACATTAGTTTCTAGTGCAGAAGAGACGGCTATAGAGCTATATCGAACATTGGTTGAAAATAATCTCTTACGAAAACAACAGAATTCTCGACCAACATATAGATTTTTGGCGACTGGTGACGCCAAGGCATTTGAGGGCTTGGCTCGACGTTTTCTTGGTCCAGAGGTTGCCCAAGTAGAGCACCAAGATCTCTAAAATCAACAAAACTAAGTAATAGGAGTAATACATGATGCGCAATGATGGACGTGACGTTAGTGATTTACGTGAAATTAAATTCACGCGGGGTTGGTTAGATCACGCCGAAGGATCGGTTTTGGTGGAGTTTGGTAAAACTCGCGTTTTGTGCGTTGCATCATTTTCTCCCGGAGTCCCACGCTGGCTAAAAGACACCGGTACTGGATGGGTTACATCTGAGTATGCAATGTTGCCGCGCGCAACTCACACACGCTCGGATCGTGAAAGCGTTAAGGGAAAACTTGGTGGGCGCACACAGGAAATTTCTCGTCTCGTCGGTCGCTCACTTCGCGCAATTGTAAATACAAAAGAGCTAGGTGAAAATACGATTATTATCGACTGCGATGTTCTCCAGGCAGATGGTGGGACCCGAACCGCCGCGATTACTGGTGCTTATGTTGCACTCGTCGATGCAATCAATTGGGCTAAAAAGCAGGGTCACATTAAAGCAACTGCCAATCCTCTGAGTGATTCAGTTGCCGCGGTAAGCGTTGGAATTATCGATGGGATTCCCATGCTCGATCTTTGTTATGAAGAAGACGTCCGCGCTGGGACCGATATGAATGTCGTGGTTGCCGGTGACGGGCGCTTTATTGAAGTCCAAGGAACAGCCGAGGGCGAACCATTTGATCGTGAACTTTTAAATCGGTTACTGGATTTAGC
>JAYTTL010000312.1:0-4284 GCA_043745325.1 Actinomycetes bacterium | reverse complement strand
CTTATTTTTTCTTATCAAGGGAGCGCGAATTTGCGGTCCGCCTCTAAAGAATTTAAAACTAATGAGATTGCGGTCTCTGTTCGAAACCTTGGCCTGACGTATACGACCGCAATTGATAGGAGGCCGACATTAAAGGCACGAGTTAAATCTTTTGGCCGTGGCACAAAACAAACTCGTATAATCCGTGCACTCGATAACGTAAATCTAGATGTCGAATACGGTCATGTTCTTGGTGTCATCGGAACGAATGGTGCAGGTAAATCTTCTTTGATGCGAGTGATTGCTGGAATCATTCCACCCTCACAAGGACGTATTGAAGTCTTCGGTAGCGTCAGCACCCTGTTAGCTTTAGGAGTCGGCTTTAATCCTTCAATGTCAGGACGTAATAATGTATTTCTTGGAGGGTTAGCATCTGGAATGACGCGGGATGAAATTGAAGCGAATTTTCAAGAGATTGCCGATTTTTCTGAGTTAGGCGATGCTATTGATGCCCCAATGCGCACCTACTCATCAGGCATGTATGCCCGTTTAGCTTTCTCTGTCGCAGCCACTGTGCGCCCAGATATCTTAATTGTGGATGAGGCATTGAGTACAGGAGATGCAAAGTTTAAGGAGAAGTCTCTCAACCGAATTAAAGAGCTTAGAAGTGATGATCGCGCGTTGATTCTTGTTAGCCATGCGATGGCCACCCTGCGCGATGTCTGTAATGACGTAGCGTGGTTACATCAAGGTCGATTAGTTCAACGAGGCGAACCGAATGCGACCATTGATGCATACCAAGAGTTTTTACAGGTCGGAAAGAGTGCAGCCATTGATGAGGATGTTTAAAAGCTTTCTCACATTCACCTTACTTTTCACTTCATTCACTTCCCCCGCATCGGCCGTAGAAATCCCATTGAGTTTTCAAGTAAAGGGTGCTGGCTTTGGTCACGGTGTTGGAATGTCGCAGATGGGTGCGCGTTCAATGGCCTTAGCAGGTCAAACACCAATTCAAATACTTCAGTACTTCTACAAAGACGTCCTTGTTGAGCCGCGCAATGATACTGAAACTATTCGCGTAAACATTGGACATATTTTGAGTAGTACGAAGATTTTCACTAAAACTGCTGGTGCACTTGTTCAATTATTTAGTGGAGACATCGGTGATCAAATAGATGCCACACCACTCGCAGTTTTTTCAAATAATGCATCGTTAAACTTTTCAGTTTTGGGAAATAATGTAATTCCGAGCATCGCGCTCGGTAAAAAGTCAACCGCATTCATGGTGAATCGTAGTTTTACAATTCGGTGGAGTGGTACGCGAAATTTATCGGGTATCGATGCATTAATGTCAGTGACTAATAGCGGTGCAACAAAGAAATACAGGTACGGTCAAATGGCGATTCGTGCAGTCAAAGATGGCGTTTTTGGATATCGATTAGAGCTCACTAACTCACTTCGGCTCTCCGATGAATATTTGTGGGGAGTAAGTGAGATGCCGTCGTTTTGGCCGGTTGCCGCCATTCAAGCGCAAGTCATAGCATCTCGTACTTATGCCTTGAGCAAGTTGGGAAAATATAGATTTGATTGCGACTGCGATATTTATTCGCAGATTTCGGATCAAAACTTCTTAGGCTTTGCCAAAGAGGCCGAGTTAAAATACGGAGTACTTTGGAAAAAAGCTGTTACTGACACGGCCGGATTAACAATCATTCAGAATGGCCTTCCAATAAACGCTTATTTTTTCTCGTCATCAGGTGGCAAAACCGAGTCGGCGCTCAATGCTTGGGGTACTGCTCGGGCTTATACACAGATTGTTGCTGACCCTGGAAGTCTGGATTCAATATTAAACCCTCGTTTTACTGCATGGAATCGCGCCATAAGCCAGGAGGTAGTTGCCGCCGCTTTTTTGCTTCCTGATGTTGTTTCTCTGGAACTCTTAACCAGAAATGAAAGCGGAACCGTAGGCCAAATTCGTGCAACATCGAGTGGCGGAGCACAAAAAATACTCCGCGGTGAAACATTTAGAAGTAGAACTAAAATTCCCTCTGCCTATTTCGAATTAGTTGGCATGCAAAATTGAATTTAATCCACCCCAAGTCCCGTTGCGACTTACTACTTCGAGCGCGCCATCAATAGAGTTACGTCGAAATAGCAGATTACTTGCACCAGACAAAGTTGCCGCTTTGACGATTTCTCCATCTGGCAGTCGCAGTTTTGAAGCAGAGGTGATGTATGTGCCAGCTTCAACAACGCAATTATCACCTAATGAAATTCCGCAACCAGAGTTTGCGCCCAACAGGCAATTTTTACCAATTGAGATAACTTCTTTCCCACCGCCACTTAATGTACCCATTATTGAGGCGCCCCCTCCAACGTCACTTCCATCACCAATAACAACGCCTGCTGAGATTCTTCCTTCAACCATTGAAACGCCGAGTGTTCCGGCATTAAAGTTCACAAAACCTTCATGCATCACGGTAGTTCCGACGGAGAGGTATGCCCCCAAGCGCACACGATCAGCATCTGCAATTCGTACACCACTTGGCATCACATAGTCGACCATGCGCGGAAACTTATCAACTGAAAAAATTGTTACATGTCCGTAAGCCGCAATCAGCTTTGCACGAGTGAGTTCAAAATCTTCAACGGCGCATGGGCCAACTGAGGTCCACACAACATTGTTGAGCAAACCAAAGATCCCATTGAGAACCGCTCCATGCGGCTTTACTATTCGGTGCGAGAGTAAGTGCAGACGAAGATAAACATCAAGTGCCGAAGTTGGCGGGATTGTTATATCGATTTCAATATTTACAATTTCACGACTAATGTCGCGTACACGGTCAACGCCAACTAACCCAGAAAATGAACTAGGAACGGCCAGCTCCAGTGGTGAAAGAGCAGGCGTTGGAAACCATGCATCAAGAAGTTTGCCTTGTGAAAAAGTTGCTAGTGCATGGCCTGATGCAATAATCGTCATGTCCTAACCCTAACCCCTATCCTTATCGACATGCGTATCGCGGTCTTTTGCTCATCCTCTCCGACGATAGATTCTAAGTATGTAAATCTGGCATTCGAACTCGGTGCGGCAGTTGCGGCCCAATCGTGGGAGTTAGTAACAGGTGGCGGATACATCTCTATGATGGGAGCAGTTTCTCGCGGGGCAAGGGAAAGTGGTGGCCGCACCGTTGGAGTAATTCCACAAGCCTTAGTCGATATTGAATTTGCAGATCACAGCAATGACGAACTTCATATTGTCCAAACGATGGGTGAGCGAAAAGCTATGATCACCGAAATTGCCGATGCATTCATTACTTTGCCAGGTGGAGCTGGCACTCTAGAAGAGTTCTTTGAAATTTGGGTGGGGCGATATTTAAAGTTTCATAACAAACCCATTGTAATTTTAGATCCATTTGAGATCTATCAACCGCTATATGAGTTGGTCGAGCATCTTGAAACTGAAAATTTTATTAAACCTGGAATGCGTGAATTAATTTCGTGGACGACAAACGTAGCCGATGCAATCAAAGCCTGTAAGTGAGGCCTAAAATCGAGCATGGGGTCTTTACAGTGCTCTTGCCACTAATCTTGGATGCATGAGCGAACCCACCACTTTGGCAGAGGTTCTAGCTTCATTGCCCCAGGAAGAGCACATCATTTTGACTATGCACTATCTCAAATCTATGTCGTGCCAGGAGATCGCCGCCATCTTGTCCGTGCCTGTGCGCTCGGTAGATGCCGTAATCTGCAGAGGTAAGGCGCGATTAACTGCGGTTTTAGGCGATTAAGCCCGCACGCTCCGATTTCCCTCCACCTACTCTGATACGAGATACTTCTCTTCTTGTATGTGCCCATAATTTCTTTAAGAGGAGTCTCCACATGGCAGCCATGAAACCCCGTACTGGCGATGGCCCAATGGAGGTTACGAAAGAGGCTCGCTCTCTGGTCATGCGAATTCCCCTTGAAGGCGGGGGTCGCTTAGTCGTCGAACTCAACGCCGAAGAGGCAAATAATCTCAGCGCCGCACTTCATGCGGCAGTCTCATTAGTCAAAAAGTAACTTAGACACACGCGATAGCCTTCAGCGCATGTCTTGGATACTTAGAAGTGCGCCCCAAGATATCGCGCATGCAGTAAAGGCCGATGCCATGGCCGTAGGGTTCGTTAAAATCGATTCAGACGGGTTTATATTTGCGAGCCCTGGATCTCTGATTGATGATATTGAAAAGTTTTTTGATTTAAATTTAGCCGATGAGCTCTCATTTTTCTCTCCAACGGGCAAAGTCGGAGAAATATTTGAAATTCC
>JAYTTL010000311.1:0-1156 GCA_043745325.1 Actinomycetes bacterium | reverse complement strand
ACCCAACGTGCCAAATCCAACACGTACATCGCAGGTCAACTGGTTGATAGATGGTCAGCAGCGTGTGCGTACCTTAGAGAAAATTTTTACTGGTGATGAAATAATGGTTGTTTTCAACACAGGTTTAAATAAATTTCAGTTAGCCAATGCAGCTACTGGAAAAGACCGGAGTTGGATCAGGGTGGCTGATATTTGGGATCAAGCTGCTTATCGTCAACTACTTCGTAATTCTGACGGTAGCAGTGCAACTGAACGATGGGAAAAAAAGTTGGAAGGTGTCCGAAATATTTTGAATTACGAAGTCCCTGCAGTGTGTATGACTGGGCACAGTTTTGACCAAGCAGTAGATGTTTTCGAGCGCATAAATACCCAGGGTTCAAAACTCAAAAATGAAGATATTCAAAGCGCTAAAGTAGCCGCTAGGCATACAGGATTCATAGCTGGCGAGGTAGTGCCGTTTCTTAAAACACTTCGAGAGGCTGGATTTTCCCGAATCAACGTTATGCATTTGTTCCGCGCTTGTGCGTTCGTCGCAACGCCCGACGGAAGAAATAAAACGCCACTACACGAGCTTGATAGTAAGGAAATCAACGCAGCATGGAAAAAAACGAAGGCAGCGACTGAACAAGCTATTGGCCTGATTCGTAGTGAACTAGGCTTGCTGAATATGGATATTCTCTGGTCTGGAAGTTTGCTCGTCCCGCTGATTGCAATTTGCGCCGCTAAAAGTCCGCGCGAACGTGACATTAAAGGCATGATGGGATGGCTAGCACTGGCTGCGTTGGGTCACAGGTATAGCAAAGCCAGTGAGACTGCGCTTGACCAGGATTTACGCGCTTGTAAAGGTGTAGACCCTATTGGTGCGTTACTGAAAAATTTGAAAGAAGCACGAACATCTTTAAAAGCTACGCCGTCTGACTTTTCGGGCGCACTTGCAGATCGTAGTGGCTTGCTGGCTCTGTTTATAGCTTGTAAGCATCGTGGATTATTTGATTTTTTCACAGGTGCAAAAATTCTTTCGCATGGGAACGTTGACAAACACCATATTCTGCCTCGTGGACAGTTTGCAGAACAATTTCGTCATCGTTCTGATAACTTGGCAAATATCGCTTTTATTTCTGGTGAAACGAACAAGTCTCTCGGACTAACTGGGCCA
>JAYTTL010000310.1:0-1158 GCA_043745325.1 Actinomycetes bacterium | reverse complement strand
GTTTCTAACTCTCCATCATGTGCGCCTTTAGCAATAATGACGGGTTGTTGATCCAGCATTAAGTCACTCATCTTGCCGGTGAATACAACTTCACCTTTACGCAACATCACTAAGTAGTCACTAATAAGTTCGAGTTCGGATAGAAGGTGAGAAGAGACAAAGACTGAAGTACCTTCATTAGCTAACGCGCGCAGAAGTGTTCGAACTTCTTGAATACCCTCTGGATCTAAACCATTTGTCGGTTCGTCCAACATTAATAGTTTTGGATCAGGCAGGAGAGCAGCTGCGATTCCTAGCCGCTGCTTCATTCCTAATGAATAGGTCTTGTACTTTGAGTTAGCACGATCGCCCAGACCAACTTGTTCAAGCAATCCTTGAACCCGATTTGTTAAAAAGCCCCCAAGTATTGCTAAATAATTTAAATTCTCTTTGCCGCTCAACGCGGGATAAAATGCTGGACCTTCAATCATCGCTCCCACCCTTGGCAGGTATTTCTCGGGGTGCTTGATTGATTCACCTAAAATTTCACCGGTACCACCGGTGGGAGTAATTAATCCTAAAAGCATCCGCATGGTGGTGGTCTTACCCGAACCATTAGGTCCGACGAAACCACAAATAGTCCCAAGTGGCACTTCAAAAGTTGCATGAGATACGGCCATGCGCTCACCGTATTTTTTACTTAGATTAGAAACAGAAATTGCCGTCATAGACATAGGTCTAACTCTGCCACAATTGAGTGGTGAGTACACCATGGGGCTATCGCCCACTTAACGCGCGCGAGGCACCTACATGGCAGGTCCACCCACAAACAGATGCCGTGCGTGCAGGGCTTGCGCGCTCAGGTTTTGGCGAGACCTCTGAGGCTCTTTATTTAAATAGCGGTTTTACTTATTCAACTGCTGAAGAGGCCTTTGATTCTTTTGCTGATGAAACCGACCATTTTCTATATAGCCGTTTTCATAATCCCACGATTGAAATGTTTGAGCAACGCTTAGCCGCCATTGAAGGCGCGGATTATTGTGTAGCTACGGGATCCGGAATGTCGGCGATGTTTTCTTCCCTCGCCTGCCTAGTAGAGCAAGGTGACCATGTTGTTGCATCTGCGGCAATGTTTTCTTCATGTCATGTGGTGATCACTGAAATCTTGCCTAAGTGGGG
>JAYTTL010000309.1:0-4309 GCA_043745325.1 Actinomycetes bacterium | reverse complement strand
CCACCTCCGTGGCTCTGCAGTTAGCCAAGTCGGCAGGAAAGAGCCCTCGAGATGTTGCGCAGATCATCATTGATCACTTAAGCAGCACCGATGAAATCTCAAAGTTAGAGATTGCAGGTCCTGGCTTTATAAATATCACTTTAAATCGCGCTGGCCAAGCCAAACTTGTCTGGAAAATTTTAGAGTCCGGAAAAAATTTTGGCCATAGCAATTCGCTCAATGGAGTGCGTATAAATCTCGAATTTATTAGTGCAAATCCAACGGGACCTCTGCATTTGGGACATACACGTTGGGCAGCTGTTGGCGATGCACTTGGGAGAGTACTGAGTGCCGTCGGTGCCGACGTCACCCGTGAGTTTTATATTAATGATCGCGGCAATCAGATGGATCTATTTGGAGCATCTATCGAGGCATCAGCTCTTGGCAAAGCGATACCTGAAAATGGTTACCAAGGTGATTACATTGTTGATCTTGCCAAAGAGGTCCTTGAGGTTGATCCGAGAATCGCTTCGCTTCCAGTAGGTGATCGGCTCGTAGCATTCCGAGAAGCAGCATATGTACTGCAGTTACAGGATCAGAAGCGAACGTTAGATAATTTTGGCACGCACTTCGACATTTGGTTTTCAGAACGCTCATTACACAATCAAGGCGCCGTCGAGCACGGTGTGGAAAAACTTCGCGCCCAGGGCCATGTCTTTGAACTCGAGGGAGCGGTATGGCTACGCACAACTGATTTTGGTGATGATAAAGATCGAGTTTTAATAAAATCTGATGGCTCGCTTACTTATTTTTCATCTGATACTGCGTATTACATCAACAAACGCGAACGTGGCTTTGATATCTGTATTTATATGTTGGGTGCTGACCATCACGGCTATGTCGGCCGGCTAAAAGCGACGGCAGCATGTGCTGGCGACGATCCCGAGTACAACATCCACGTACTCATTGGTCAGTTAGTCAAGATTATGGAGGCCGGCCAAGAAGTAAAACTCTCAAAGCGCGCGGGCACAATTATTACTCTTGAAGAACTAGTCGCAAAAGTTGGCGTAGATGCGGCCAGATACACATTAATTAGATATCCGGTTGATACTCCAATGGTTATGGATATCGATATTTTGAAACGCAACACAAATGAAAACCCGGTTTACTACGTTCAGTACGCCCATGCGCGGATTGCTGCGGTTCTGCGCAATGCAATTGAGTTAAAAATCCCCATTGACTTAGAGAGTTTTGACGCATCCCAGTTAATTCATGATCGTGAAAATGAGCTTTTAGGTGCACTTGCAAACTTCCCCCGCGTTGTTGCTACCGCGGCAGAGTTGCGTCAGCCTCACCGCATTTCGCGTTATCTCGAGGATTTAGCCGGCACATATCACGGCTTTTATGCAGATTGCCGGGTGCTCCCAATGGGTGAAGAAATTCCATCGCCCCTGCATACCGCACGGTTACTTCTATGCTCAGCCACGAGAACGGTCATCGCCAATGGACTCGATTTATTAGGTGTAAGCGCACCGGAGAGGATGTAACTATGTGGTCGGCTAATGTTGTAACAGGAAATGAGTTATCAATCTCGGGTCTTACAGCAACTGCTCTAGCTCTCGAGTTTGCAACTCCAGTATTTATTTTGGATGAGGCCGATTTTCGTTCTCGTGCGATTAATTGGGACCGCACTCTAAAGCGCGCTTTTGGTGAAAGCGCTGGAATGGTTTACTACGCGGCTAAAGCTTTTATCTGTACCGAGGTAGCACGCTGGATTAGTGATATTGGAATTGGTATCGATGTCTGTACTGGGGGAGAGCTCGCTGTTGCCCTTGCCGGTGGAATCAATCCAGAAAAGATTGAGTTTCATGGCAATAATAAATCGTTAGCTGAAATTGATAAGGCAGTTTTGGTAGGTGTTGGAACAATCGTGATTGATTCTTTGATTGAGATCGAACGTGTGAGCGCAGCTGCAAATAAATATGGCGTGGTACAAAGAATTTTACTTCGCTTAACGCCCGGAGTTGAGGCACATACGCATGAATCAATTGCAACTGCCCACGAAGATGTTAAATTTGGTTTTTCAATTGCCAGTGGCGCTGCATGGAAGGCGATTGAAGAGATACAAAAACATCCTGCAATTGAGCTTCGTGGTTTTCATGCCCATATCGGTTCGCAGATATTAGATACCGATTCATTTGCAATCAGCGCCGAGCGGCTAATAGCCCTATTAGCTCAATACCAAGATGTGTTTTCTTATGAACTCCCTGAGCTCAATTTAGGCGGGGGATATGGAATCCATTATTTGCCAAGTGATGAAGAGTTAGAACCATCAGTTGCATTAGCAGCTCTTGCAGCCTCAGTTACAACGAACTGCCTCATACACAAGTTGGTGGTACCGCGAATTTCAATTGAACCAGGTCGAGCCATCGTTGGCCCATCAATGTTGACTTTGTATGAAGTTGGCACTGTAAAAGATGTGGTTTTAGAAAATGGCGGTAGCCGTCGTTATATCTCTGTTGATGGAGGAATGAGTGAAAATATTCGGCCGGCTTTATATGCCGCCGAGTACACGGCAGTTCTCGCAAATCGAACAAGTACAAGTGAACTCATTTCAACCCGTTTAGTCGGCAAACACTGCGAAACCGGTGACATTCTTATCCGTGATATTGCGTTAGCTGGTGATATTGCTCCAGGAGATTTGCTAGCTACCCCCGCAACTGGTGCATATGGACGCAGTATGGCGAGTAATTACAATCATGTGCCACGTCCACCAGTTGTTGCAGTAAAAGATGGAAAAGCGCGAGTAATTGTGCGTCGAGAGACTGATGCCGATTTGCTGGGATTAGATATTTAACGCCGTTAGCGGCATTTGTGAAAGAATAACCCGCATGGAAGCAGGTTTGAAAACAATCTCAATTGGGATGCTGGGTGCTGGAGTTGTGGGCAGTCAAGTTGCCCGGTTGCTTCAATCTGATCGCCAAGAACTTTCAGATCGTTCCGGTGCTTTACTAGTATTGAAAAAAGTTGGCGTACGCACTAATAAGGCCCGAGAAGGAATTGACGCCTCATTGATTACTACAGACTTACTTTCAATTGTTACTGATCCCGAAATCAATATAGTTGTCGAAGTTTTAGGTGGAATTGAACCAGCACGTACTTTAATTCTAGAGGCGATTAAAAATAAGAAATCGGTAATAACGGCCAATAAAGCGCTGCTTGCAACACATGGACATGAACTCTTTAACGCCGCAGATGCGGCGAAAGTCGATTTGTATTATGAAGCCGCAGTTGCTGGTGCGATTCCAATTATCCGATCCATGCGTGAGTCATTGGCTGGCGATCAAATAACTCGTGTAATGGGAATTGTTAACGGAACAACTAATTATATTTTGACGAAAATGCATGAAGAAGGCCGAGAGTTCGCCGAAGTTCTACGAGAGGCCCAAGAATTGGGTTTTGCCGAGGCCGATCCAACGGCCGATGTTGGTGGCCACGATGCCGCAGCAAAGGCGGCGCTTCTGGCAAGCCTTGCATTTCACAGTACCGTAACTATCGACGAGGTTTATTGTGAGGGTATTACATCAATTTCTATCGATGATGTGAATGCTGCCAAAGCTATGGGCTGTATTATTAAGCTTTTGGCCATAGCCGAGCTCACGGTAAAAGATGAGATCTCAGTGCGCGTGCATCCAGTGATTCTTCCCAGCTCGCATCCCCTAGCCTCAGTGCGAAATGCATTTAATGCCGTTTATGTGGAGTCTGAAGCCGCTGGAGAGTTAATGTTTTATGGCCGTGGGGCAGGAGGGGCACCAACAGCTTCAGCTATTTTGGGTGATTTAGTTGCCGTCACCAGACACCGCGCATATTCAACCGTTGGTTATGGAGAGTCTGATTACGCCGATTTAGATATTGCCCCCATGGGTGAAGTTAAGTCACAGTTCTTTGTTCGCTTACATGTGGCCGACAAATCTGGTGTTTTAGCATCTATTGCGCAAACTTTTGCAAGTGAAGATATTTCAATTCAAACTGTTCGCCAATCTGGTCTCGGCAAGGACGCCGAACTTGTAGTCGTTACTCACGCAGCCTCTGAATCTTCCTTGACTGCATGCATTGAAAAATTAACGGCCATGGAAATTGTAAATAAGGTTGAATCAGTAATTCGTGTTGAAGGAGCGGTTTCTTAAATGGCGATTTTTAGGACATCAGTCAAGAAGGAATCTGAAAAAATTAATGTTGTTGGGAAAGAAGGTGCCCATCAGTGGCGAGGCGTAATTGAGGAGTATCGTCACCGTTTACCGGTTAATCCAAACACCCCAATAATCACATT
>JAYTTL010000308.1:0-1162 GCA_043745325.1 Actinomycetes bacterium | reverse complement strand
TAATCCGAGGCCTTGCTATGAGCACGACCAGAAGCCCGCTTCAGAAGGTCTGTGGAAATTTCATTGATAGTTTCTGTTTGTTCGGCAACAAACTCTTCGACGATCATATCAAATTCAGGGTCGAACATGGCCTCTTCGATTTCTTCGATGGTATGACCTTCATCGAGAAGAAAGAAGAAAAGCTCCTCTAACACACTGTCTTCGATATTATCCATTTTTCTTCGATCCTTGTTGTTGGAGCTTTTGTTTTTTATTGGCTAACGATTGCACCTGAGCACCGATCAGCTTCATTTTGGCTTGTTTAATGGTCGCCTGGGTTTGTGTCCGCAAAGCAGCTACGGGGTTTATTCCGCTGCTTGACTTGCCAAATAATTCGGCAATGAATGCCTTGGCGTTGTCGTTTAGAAGCGACTCGGCAGCATGGGCATTAGGTTCAAGTGTGGCCTGGGATGGGGGAGCCTTGGCTGGTCTGGCATGTATTTTATTACGTCGAACATGACGACCGACCGTCTTGGTGATATTCTTCATGTCGCGGCGATCTTCCATCACGGTTTTTTTCTTGGAAAAGAACGATTTTATCCTGGACATAATCCCTGGTTTTTTCGTCGGCATGTTAGACATGTTAGACATGTTGGATAACTGAGGTACGGGAGCAGACATTTGTTTTAGTTTTCTTTCAGAATCCCATTCTTTATGCCACCGAGCATGAGTTGCCGCTTTCTTGACGCGCCATTGCTCTGTTTCCTTTTTTCCTTCGGGACTGTCTTTATATCTGTGTTCAGCAGCCAACTTGAGAATATCATCGGGGGTATGCTTAACTTCATGCCTGGTTTTGGTATTGTGATCCCATACTGGATATGTCGGGTTTGCTTTAACGTATGCGACAGCCATACGGTGATATTCGTCTCTTATCGGCTTCTTCGTAGCAGGCGCAGCCTCCCCCGTCGTCGGCTTCGGGGCCTTTTTCTTTTTGGGTTCCGGAACTAGAATTTTTTGAGCCTTGGGAGACAAATCGTACTGTTTTGCGTCCATGCCTTTCTCGACGAACTGGGAGAGGCTTTTAGACAACTTTTTATGAGCTTCGTGCTTGCGAGCCATACGGTTCAGCGTCTTTGCCGTTGATCCTTTGGGGTTCAACTCTAGCGTTTTGATGATCTTGGCA
>JAYTTL010000307.1:0-1163 GCA_043745325.1 Actinomycetes bacterium | reverse complement strand
CCGCGCAAGCTGGTGGTGACATCCAAAATGCTCGGTAATAGGCCTTACGGTAGTAATAGCAAGTCATGCGAAACCCGAGTGGAAAAATGAGGATAAATAGCGCAGGTGATATTCCAATACCAAAATATTTATTATTAAAGGGCTGCCCAAATAATGAGAGTGCAGTACCGGGCTCACACGCTGTTGAAAGACATGGTGAATAAAATGGAGATATTAATGGCTCCGAAAAATAATATTTATTTTCAAATGCTCGAAATGTTGCATAAATTACGAAGGAGAAGAGAACTCCAAAAGTAATTGCGGGTTGTAACCACCACTTATCTGTCCGCAGAGTGCGTTCTTTTATTCTCGCGCGAGTTGGTGAGAAAACACCTGACATTACCAAGCCTCCATTTTCAATCACTAAGCCTTTACTTTTTTAGGTAAAACACTATGCGCTAGTGTCCTCTTTGAGACAAAGAACGGCTAGGCCAATCGAGGTTTAGACGCTATGAAGCACGCCACAAGTTAAGCGAAAAATGGCGGAGGGCGTGGGATTTGAACCCACGAAACTTTCGTTTGCCGGTTTTCAAGACCGGTGCACTCGGCCACTATGCGAGCCCTCCGTGGGAGAGGTTACCCGATTAAAGCTCAAGGACAAAAATCGGTGAAAATTTAGGCTGGAAGTTCTAACAACTCTTCTATGACAATCGCAACACCATCATCAGTATGCGGACGCGCAATACTATTGGCAAATTTAATTCCATCGGGGTGACCTTCTGCCATCGCATATGAGCGTCCACACCATTCAAGCATTGAAAAATCGTTGGGGTTATCGCCAAATGAGATGCAATCGCTTGAATCTATTTCCAAACGCGCCGCAACTTTGGCAAGTGTCGCTCCTTTTGAAACACCCAACGCCGAGATCTCTAATAACGACTCGCTTGCATTTGAATGTGTAGCCGTTACAAAGCCATCTAGTTCGCGAAGTGCAACTTCTAACATCTCATCTGATGTAAATTCTCCCCCGCTACAGCGAGCTAACATCTTAAATACGGGGCCTTTTACTGCATCTTCAATTCTTTCAACACCGATGTTGTCTAAGCCGATGTCCCAGCGTGGCACATATTTCTTTTCGCGGTGGTAATAATCGTGTGACTCAATAGCAAATGATATCGAAGGCA
>JAYTTL010000306.1:0-1165 GCA_043745325.1 Actinomycetes bacterium | reverse complement strand
CGTATCGGAAGGTGCGGCTGGATCACCTCCTTTCTGGAAATATGCAATCAAATTCTTACGCCCATTCTTATCGGCTGTTGTTTCAAACAACAGCAATTAGCTAACAAGCTAATACATCAATTTAATTGGTGCTGCTCTCAATGCAATAGTCGCTGAGGGTCTGTAGCTCAGCTGGTTAGAGCATCGTCTTGATAAGGCGGGGGTCGTTGGTTCGAGTCCAACCAGACCCACCAATTCAGGTTTGAAGAGTATTTCATCCCGGGGGATTAGCTCAGCTGGGAGAGCACCTGCTTTGCAAGCAGGGGGTCGTCGGTTCGATCCCGTCATCCTCCACCAAAACTTATCATGAATTACATTAATGCAAAGCATCTTCTTTGAGGATGTTTTGTGTTGATTGATTAATTTCAATTATTGGCTGTTCTTTAAAAATTCATAGAGTTAAATCAGCGTTGCTGGCGGAAACCGTACATTCGTAAAGGTTTAGTACGGACCGTGCCGCCAGTGACATAGTAATTTTTTGATTGCGTCAAAAGAAACTTTTAATTTCGAGCTAACGTCAAGTTATTCGATAATTGGAAGATACGGCATAACGCGTTTGGTGAAAGACCAGACATCATTCCTTGAAGATGATTTTGAGAAATCAAAGTTATAGGGTCAAGTGAATAAGAGCACATGGTGGATGCCTTGGCAATGATAGGCGACGAAGGACGTGATAGCCTGCGATAAGCTTCGGGGAGCTGGCAAATGAGCTTTGATCCGGAGACTTCCGAATGAGGAAACTCACCCGCAAGGGTATCGCATGCTGAATACATAGGCATGCGAGGCGAACCAGGGGAACTGAAACATCTCAGTACCTTGAGGAAAAGACATCAACCGAGATTCCGAAAGTAGTGGCGAGCGAAATCGGAAGAGCCTGCAAGTGATAGCACAAGACTTAACGGAACAGCTTGGAAAGGCTGGCCATAGCGGGTGATAGCCCCGTACGTGAAAAGACCTGTGTGGTACTGAGCTTGCGACAAGTAGGGCGGGACACGAGAAATCCTGTCTGAATATGGGGGGACCATCCTCCAAGGCTAAATACTCGTAATCGACCGATAGTGAACTAGTACCGTGAGGGAAAGGCGAAAAGAACCCCGGGAGGGGAGTGAAATAGATCCTGAAACCG
>JAYTTL010000305.1:0-1167 GCA_043745325.1 Actinomycetes bacterium | reverse complement strand
TCCGTTACGTAGAAGAATTATTTGGTTACAATTCTCTGCCTCATCTAAAACATGGCTGGTAATCAAGATTGTTACACCATCGGCTGCAAGTTGGCGTAAAACTTCCCATATTTCTCGGCGCAATAAGGGATCAAGACCAACTGTTGGTTCATCCAGTATGAGCACTTTAGGAGTGCCAACAAGGGCTGATGCAAGTGACAATCTAGAACGCTCGCCGCCGGAAAGTGAATCAGCGATTTGATTTGCTTGTACCATTAGATCAACTTTTTCTAGAAGATCACCTGCACTCTGTTCAGATCTTGGGTGCAAGGATAGGTAGAAATTCATGTTTTCTAGACAAGTTAAATCCCCATAAATACTTGAAACTTGAGTTGCATAGCCAATTGAATTACGGAGAACTTTCGCCCCTACGGGTATGCCAAGCACTTCGATTTTCCCAGAAGTTATTTTTTGCAGTCCAACGATTGACCTAATGAGTGTTGTTTTCCCGCTACCACTTGGTCCAAGTAGGCCGCAAATTGTTCCAACAGGTAAATCAATCGAAATTGAATCCAGAATAATTTTCTTTTTGCGAGTAACCACTAGGTTGTCGACTCTTATTGAGGAATCCATATTTTAATTTTAGGCCGTGAATTAGTTCATGGAAAGGGTCTTGCCCTGATAGACCCAATAACTGAGTGAAATACTTCCAACCCAGCCTTAGAGGGGGCGAGGCTTCTTCAAATTCTGCTCAGATATTCAGATAATTTCGCTCTGTGGCGACTTTAATGGCTAGGTAACCTCCGCCTGAAGCAAGACCACGTAGTTGGCGTTTAAGAGCTGCTCGCTCGAGTCAACGGGTAGGTTGCTTGAGTCTGTAAGTAATTACAGATCTAGATAGGTGGTGATCCGTTCGCAAGAACGACAGGATCCGGCTTATAGGGCGACTCTTCTACCGAACATTTAAGTCACTCCGAGTGAGTTGAATTTTATATAATACTTTGGCCACGTTGGCTTGGTGGTAATTGGGACTTGGATTCTTCCAAGTCCCTTTTGCTTTAATGATTAGTCTTGTTGCTCGAAATGTGATTTTTCTCGCGTGTGATGAGACATTTTGTTTGCTTAAGTGTTGATAAAACCTGTAACGTTTTTCTAGATGACAGGCGCGAGAATTCCTCACTTCACCTT
>JAYTTL010000304.1:0-1172 GCA_043745325.1 Actinomycetes bacterium | reverse complement strand
TAGGCACTACTGCGCCAGTAGCAATCCCAACGGCAGTTCCTGTAGTTAATTTCTCTTTCAATGGTAAACCGGCTTTAACTTCACCAATAATTTTCCATGGACCTTGTCCTGAAACGGCATATCCATCCATTGCAGATGTTGCATAAGTCGGCAAGTCGCACATTGCCTTGGCATCACTTGCCAGAGTTCGGTCAATACCGTGATTGATATCTAAGGCTTCAAAGGGGCGTCTGCTAAATGCTTTCTGGGCAATTGCGCGGGCGGCATCCCAACTGCCTTCAATTAATGCACTCATAAGCTTAAATTATCCGATAAAGCGCTGGAATAAGCGATTGCGCGCGCAAGATCTGCGGGAGTATCAATATCCATGAGCGCTTCTGTCACCTCATGAGTCATTGAGACCTCTAGAACTTCTAAATAAGAAATCAGTTCTCGCATTGATTTTCCCGTGACTGCGCCCATATCAAGAAGCGCCCTTTCAAGCGCGTCAACTCGGTAAACCGCGGCCAGTGGTTGTTTTATACCCGCACCATCGACAAACATAACGCACTCATCATGAGAAGTCATTGAGTTAAATAAGTTAACAATTCGAGCGGTTGCAAAGGGCATATCAGTCGCCATCACTGCAACGATTTCATTTGTACACATAGTAAGGCCGGCTTTTATTCCAGCCACGGGTCCACCATGAAGTGGAGTTTCTTGGACACAACAGTAATTAACATTTTCTATATGCGGATCAGGCCCAACAATGATTATTTCAAACTCTGTAGGTATCGCCGAAAGAATTCGAGAAATTAAACTCTTTCCTTCGATGAGAGCTAAAGACTTATCAGAGCCAAAGCGCACACTTGTTCCACCACTTAAAATGATGATGCTCGCACTTTTACTTTCCATTTGGTTAGGATACTGACTATGGGATACACACGAGGTGAAGCTAACTCGCTAGGTTGGGGCGATATCATAGAGAGCGTTGATGAACTCCATGTCGGCCCCAACTTTCCCAGCCAAAGTACTCCCCTTCTTCTCATGCACCACTTATCTGATTTACATGTCTGTGATGCCCAATCACCAACGCGCCCTGAGTATTTAGATCGTTGGGCCGACCCAGACAGTCCCATTCGTGAAAAAGTCGGCACTATCGGTACCTATAGACCCCATTCGATGTTGTCACC
>JAYTTL010000303.1:0-1189 GCA_043745325.1 Actinomycetes bacterium | reverse complement strand
AAAGACCCATTCACTTTTATCGAAAGATCTTCATAGTAAGTTGCGGCGACAAACAATAGGTTTTGTTCCGCAAGAGCCAAGTGATCTGCTTTATGCCCAGACCGTTGAAAAAGAGTGCGCACAGGCCGATAGTGATAACGAGATTACCGATGGCACAACGTTATCGCTTCTTCATCACTTAGTTCCGGGCGTTTCTCCGACCACTCATCCTCGCGATTTATCGGAAGGTCAACGTTTAGGTCTTGCTCTATGCGTTGTACTTTCGGCTAACCCTAAAATTCTTATTTTGGATGAACCGACACGAGGGCTAGATTACGAGGCAAAGAAAGCCCTCACATCCATTCTTTTAGAGTTTTGCAGCGTATTTAATCGCACAGTAATTCTTGCCACACATGACGTAGAGCTCGTCGCCGAACTGGCCACACGCGTTATTTTCATCGCCGATGGCGACATCGTTGCCGATGGCCCAACACATAGTGTTTTGCTCGCATCACCCGCCTTTGCGCCTCAAGTGTTTAAAGTAATGTCGCCACAACCTTGGTTGACGGTAAAAGATGTCATTTCAGCGATAAGTGTAAAATCACAATGACACGAACGTCTGATGTCGTTCGGTTTTCACTAAGAAATGCACTTGTTTTGGCAGTTGCATCTCTCGTCAGTGCGACAGGTTTCATCTGGCCTTTCTTTTATTCTGGTGAATCTCTGCCCCGAACGCAGGTTTTTTTCACGCTCGCAGTCTTTATCGCCTTTATATTAACCATTATTGAAATATCTAACTCCAGACTTGATGCAAAATCCGTTGCGTTGCTTGGCGTTCTTTCAGCCCTTATCGCAGCCCTTCGCCCATTAGGAGCCGGCGCAGTCGGTATTGAGCCTATGTGGTTCTTACTCATTTTAGCCGCTCGAGTTTTCGGGCCATCTTTTGGTTTTCTATTAGGGGTGATTTCAGTTTTTGTTTCGGCGCTTTTAACGGGTGGGTTCGGACCGTGGCTGGGTTATCAAATATTTGCCGCTGGATGGATTGGTCTCATTGCAGGCCTGCTCCCAGGGCGCTCAAGTATTCGAGGCAAAAGAGAGATTGCGTTTTTAATGGTGTACTCGGTTTTTGCCGCGTTGCTATTTGGAATCTTGATGGACTTGCAGTTTTGGCCGTGGGCGCTGGGAGCCAATACACAGTTGTCGTATCTCC
>JAYTTL010000302.1:0-1191 GCA_043745325.1 Actinomycetes bacterium | reverse complement strand
CCTCATAGGCCTTAGATGTCGATGTAATTGCTTTACCAACGGCAACGATTTTAATATGCAACAACGTGATGTTTTTTAAAAAAGTACTTGCGACCTTTTGGATTTCATCGGCGTTTTCTGCCAACTTATTGCGTGTAAAGATATAACCAATAGTGCGCAACAAGGCCATCATCGACGTTGGAGTTGCAATAGTGACACCGACTTTGAATGCCTTTTCAAGCAGTTGTGGATCCATTCGTAGGGCCTCAGATAATAAAGTTTCAAATGGAACAAAGAGAACTACGAAATCGGGGGAGCCTTGTGACTTGTGATAGCCACGCTTTGCAAGCGCTTCGACATGCTTGAGTAAATCCTTGGTGTGTTGAGTCAAAGACTCATCGCGCGCTGATTGAACCTCGGTTCCGAACGCTTCAATAAAGCGATCAAAGGGAAACTTCGAGTCGATAAAAATTGAACTACCACCCGGCATCTTCACCGTGATATCTGGAATACCAGATGAATCGGCATCGGTAGTCGAGCGCTGCCTCGTGTATTCGTGGCCTTCGCGCAGACCGGCGCCCTGCAAAAGAAGTTCAAGTTGGGCCTCACCAAACTTTCCGCGAACTTGAGTGTTATTTAAAGCGCCTGCAATTTTCTTAGTTTCATCAAATATAGATTCCGATGCACGGCGCATCTCATTAATAGTTGTTTCAAGTTTTGCCTCAGCCTCGGTACGGATTCGATTAGCTTCATTGGACTGGGTTGAAAGTCTTAGTACCGACTCTTTCATTGAATTGAGTTCGGCATTTAATGCAACGGCCATTTCAGTCTTGCCGCGTTCGGCGGCTAACTGGGCTTTGTAATCATCGAGGAGTGCGCGATCGGCCGTGGAGGAGGCGGATTTGTTTCCTCGCACAAGATATCCGATTGCAGCCCCAGCGAGGAGGCCGATAATAAGTAGTACTACGTTTGCAGGCATGGGGCTATCGTGTCAGGCGACACCGACAATTCCGCGTAGGCTCTACCCCTTATGAGCCTTTCTATCGCAATTGTTGGCATGCCAAACGTGGGTAAATCAACCCTCTTTAACGCCTTGACCAAGAACAACGTCTTGGCTGCTAACTACCCCTTTGCCACGATTGAACCCAATGTCGGCGTTGTGGGAGTGCCCGACTCTCGCTTAGCAGTTTTGGCCGGGATTGTGGGCTCGAA
>JAYTTL010000301.1:0-1195 GCA_043745325.1 Actinomycetes bacterium | reverse complement strand
TGGATTAGCTTTAATTCCCGGAGTAAAAGAGGTCCGAGGTGCAGGACTTCTCATTGGAATCGAATTGAATGCAGAATGTGCACATAATGTTCTGAAGGCTTTACAAGAAAAAGGGATTTTAGTAAATGCGCCTACTCCTACAACGATACGCATAGCCCCGGCGCTTATAGTTACAAAAAAACAGTTAATGACATTTATTTCAATCTTTGGAAAGGTCTTGAACGATGTCTACTAATTCAACCAGCGTCTTAGCCCGTCGAGCAAAGGCAATTTCACTCATTCAGGCTGGATTGGTTCGTTCGCAATCAGATTTAGTCGCACTCCTTAAAAAATCTGGTTATCGCGTTACGCAGGCAACTGCTAGCCGTGACTTAGAGGAGATTGGGGCGGTACGTGGGCGCACAAAGAATGGCGAAGCGATTTACCAGATTCAAGGAACCGGCGATGATGCACGTGCCCGACTTACATCCATGCCCTCAAAGTTGATTCTCACCGTTGATCACAGCGCCAATTTGGCGGTCATTCACACACCACCAGGGGCGGCGCAGTTTTTAGCTAGCTCACTCGATCATGCGAATTTGAGCGGGGTAATCGGCACTATCGCAGGCGACGACACGATTATTTTAGTATCCAAGAAAGCCACGGGCGGCGCCCAATTAGCGAAAGAATTACTGGCATACGCAGCATCTACGGTTGGGAAAAAATAAATGGCACTCTGGGGTGGTCGATTTACACTGAGCTCTGCCGATTCAGCCTTCGCCCTTTCCTGCAGTATTGAATTTGATTGGCGCTTAGCCCCTTATGACATCCGCTCTTCCCTTGCCCATGTAGCTGTTTTAGAAAGTAGTGGACTACTTAACCCGACAGATGCTGGTGCAATTCGCCAGGGACTCAAAGAGTTAGCCGAAGAAGTCAACGCTGGGCAATTTCTACCCCAAGCAGATGATGAAGATGTCCATAGCGCCCTCGAGCGTGGCCTTACCGAAAAGCTAGGGCCACTCGGGGGCGCCCTTCGCGCCGGGCGTTCGCGCAACGACCAAGTGACAACTGATCTACGTTTATTTTCAATCGATCACATGCTCGAAGTTGGCTCAATGATTACCAGTTTACAGAGCGCAATTTTAGAAAAGGCTGCGCAGTACATCAATGACAGCGCACCTGGCTTTACGCATATTCAACATGCTCAGCCGGTTTC
>JAYTTL010000300.1:0-1209 GCA_043745325.1 Actinomycetes bacterium | reverse complement strand
TAAATGCGGGAAAACCAATATCAATTCCTTACAACGGTGCGGTCGCGCGCGTTCTCTTTGGCCCCATTGCATTTGCGCGCGTTCGACAATGGATTGGTGGCGGAAACTTTGATATTTTGCATCTACACGAACCCGCTATCCCATCGATTTCACTACTTGCCTGTTGGGCAGCAGAGGGCCCGATGGTAGGAACTTTTCATGCAGCGGCAAAACACCAGAAGGTTATCTTTGCAATCGGCCCGATACTTGAACCTGCCATTGAAAAACTTAACGCCAGAATTGCAGTTTCTGAAGCGGCGAGATTAACGCTAACAAATCATTTAGATACCGATGCAGTTGTAATTCCTAACGGAATCTATGCCGCGCGTTTTGCCAACGGTGTACGAATTGATAATTGGACGGGTAACACGATTGGTTTTATTGGAAGGTTCGAAGAGCCACGCAAGGGTTTACAGGTGCTCATTGATGCACTACCGATTATCGCCCGTTTTGCACCTGATGTTCGCGTATTGGTAGCAGGACCTGGAGATCCTAAAGAGTTTGAAAAGAGTATCGATCCCCAACTACGACACCGCTTTGAGTTTTTAGGTCGCATCAGCGATGATGAAAAGGCTAATTTTATGTCTTCAATCGCCATTTATGCGGCCCCTAATACGGGTGGAGAGTCCTTCGGAATAATTCTGGCTGAAGCACTTGCGGCAGGGGCCTGCGTGGTTGCAAGCGATATTCAAGCCTTTGATGAGTTGCTCGGTGGTGGCGCTTTTGGGGCGTTATTTGCTTCGCAGGATTCAATGGATTTAGCAAAGGTTGTGATTGATTTGCTACGTGATAATGAAAAACGCAAGCAACTCGCGCTTGCCGGTAAAACGCATGCTCAGATATTTGATTGGGATGTCGTCGCTGAACAGATTTTTTCCATCTACGAAATGGCCATGGTTGGCGGTGAAGGCGTTACATTGGCCTCGGAGAATAGATCGTGGAACCGTTTTCTCTCAAGAGATGAGAGTAAATCGTGAGAACTTTGTTTTTGGCAACGATAACTTTGCTGATCTTTCTTTGGTACCTCTCATTTCTGGCAACTCGACTGGATCGCCTGCATCACCGAGTTGAGACAAGTTGGGCTAACTTAGATGGAGTTCTGCAACGTCGAGCCGCCGTTGCACTTGAAATCGCGCGTAGTGATTTCGCCGATCCCGCGTCATCACTGCT
>JAYTTL010000299.1:0-1209 GCA_043745325.1 Actinomycetes bacterium | reverse complement strand
ATTTTCTCATTGTCAATATCAATCTCGGTTACACCGGTGCGTCGCAGTAATGCACGCAGACGTGCAACGAGTTCTTCAAGTGAAAAGGGCTTAGTCATGTAATCATCGCCGCCAAGAGTTAGACCTTTGACTTTATCCTCCATGCCATCTTTGGCTGTTAAAAACAGGACGCCGGTATTAATACCTTCATTACGAATCGCCTTACACACTTCGAATCCATCCAAATCTGGCAACATGACATCGAGAACCATTGCATGCGGTTTAAACTCTTCGGCCATTACGAGAGCTTGGGCACCATTTGCCGCAGTACGAACATCAAAGCCGACAAAGCGAAGGCTGGTTGAAATCAGTTCGCTAATACTTGATTCATCGTCTACGACGAGAATGCGTTGCATGGTTTTTTCGGCCGTTGTATTCATGGCTCCACCATGCCCCCACTGATTGAGAATTTCCTGAGAATTGGCGGAGAGGCAAGAACGGATTTAACGCCGCTTCAGCCCATTCCTCACATCCACAAGGGTCAAAGGCTACTTTTAGGTAGCTTTTACTGAGCGCAAGAGGACTTGGGCGACGTCCAAAACCTCAATATCGGAGCCTCGGGCCGTCATTCCGTCAGTGGTCATAACACGACAGAAGGGGCAGGCAACTGCTAGCTCCTTGGCTCCCGTTGCTATCGCTTCATCGACACGATTGAGGTTGATCTGAGTTCCCAACTTCTCCTCCATCCACATACGACCACCACCAGCCCCACAGCAGAAAGATCGTGCTTTATTTCGGGGCATCTCTGAAATCTGAGCACCTGTTGCCTCAAGTAGTTCACGTGGTGGTTGGTAAATTTCATTGTGACGACCTAAGTAACACGGATCATGATAGGTCATCGCGGTATGACTCATTTTTATTGGTAATAATTTCTTATCGCGAAGTAATTGATTGAGTAATTGCGTATGGTGAAGCATCTCTAACTCAAACCCACTCTGAGCGTAATCTCGCCCGATAGTTGTGAAGCAGTGCGGACAGGTAACAACAACCTTCTTTGTTCCCTTACTACGCCCAGCAAAGACCTCTTTAAAAGTTTCAATATTTTCAGCGGCTAAGATTTGATAGAGAAATTCATTTCCAGCACGACGGGCCGGATCCCCCGTGCACGTTTCCTTCTTACCCAAAACCGCAAAGTTAACACCAGCCATGTATAAAAGTTCGGCCACCGCT